>PAZE01000026.1 GCA_002716065.1 Crocinitomicaceae bacterium
TACCTCCAAACCAATTTGAATCCCATCCCTTGATAAATCCTAGTCTATTTCCTATAGGGTTTGCTTTTTGTCCCATTGCTTGTTTTGTTTAACTTTTTTAACCTTTATCAATAACTATTGTAACATGATTAGAACGTTTTCTGATTCGATGTGCTCTACCTTGAGGAGCAGCTTGAATACGTTTTAACATTCTAGCACTGTCAACATAAATTTCTTTAACAACTAAATTTGCTTCAGTTGGATCCTCTCCTTCATTTTTTTGTTCCCAATTGTTAATTGCAGACAACAACAATTTTTCCAAATTTTTAGAAGAGTGTTTCGGGTTAAACTTTAAAATATTTAACGCCTTATAAATATTCTCACCTCTAACAAGATCAGCAACTAATCTCATCTTTCTTGGCGAAGTAGGACAGTTATTCAACTTAGCTATTGCCAAGGTCTTTCTTGTCTCTTTATTACTTTCAGCTTTATTTCTTTTTCTTGCGCCCATTTTACTTGCTTTTTAGCTTTGACTATTTTTTACCCTTATCTTTTTTACCGCCATGACCTCTAAAATTTCTAGTAGGAGCAAATTCACCTAGTTTATGTCCAACCATATTTTCAGTTACAAAAACAGGAATAAACTTCATCCCATTGTAAACTGCAATTGTTAAATTGACAAACTCAGGTGTTATAGTTGATGATCTTGACCAAGTTTTAATCACAGATTTTTTACTTGATTCTTGTGCTTCTTCAACTCTTTTCATTAACTTATAATGAACAAATGGTGGTTTTTTTAACGATCTAGCCATCTCTTATTTATTTCTTCTGTCTATAATAAATCTATTTGAAGCTTTAGTCTTGCTTCTAGTCTTGTATCCTTTTGCAGGTAATCCTTTTCTTGACCTTGGGTGCCCTCCAGAGGCTCTTCCTTCACCACCTCCCATTGGGTGATCTACAGGATTCATCACTACACCTCTTACTCTAGGCCTTCTTCCTAACCATCTTGATCTACCAGCTTTACCTGAAACAGATAAGTTGTGTTCAGAATTAGAAACTGAACCAATTGTGGCCATACAAGTGGTCAGAATCATTCTAACCTCACCAGATGGAAGCTTAATAATTGCATATTTACCATCTCTTGCATTTAATTGAGCCCAAGATCCTGCACTTCTTGCAATACTTGCTCCCTTTCCAGGATATAATTCAATGTTGTGAATAATTGTTCCTAATGGAATATTTTTTAAACTCATTGTATTACCAACTTCTGGATTTGCTTTGTCTCCAGAAAGTACAGATTGCCCAACAGACAGTCCTTCAGGTGCAATTATGTATCTCTTTTCACCATCAGCATATACCAATAATGCAATTCTTGCGGATCTGTTTGGATCGTACTCAATAGATTTTACTACAGCTGGAATATCATGTTTATCCCTTTTGAAATCAATGATTCTATATTTCTTCTTATGACCACCACCAACGTAACGCATAGTCATTTTACCAGAGTTATTTCTTCCTCCGGATTTCGACTTACCCTTAACTAAGCTTTTCTCAGGTGAACTAGTAGTCACATTAGAAAAATCACTAATGATTTTATGTCGTTGTCCTGGTGTGTTTGGTTTAAATTTCCTTAGTCCCATTTTCTAAAGTTTCAAATTCCTTAAATATTTTCGTACAAATCAATAACATCACCAGCAGCAACAGTAATAATTGCTTTCTTAACTGCCTTAGTTCTTTGGTATACAACACCACGATTTGTATTTTTCATTTTTTTCTTACCGCCACCCAAATTCATAGTATTAACTGCATCAACAGTAACACCATAAAATTTTTCAACAGCATTTTTAATTTCAATCTTGTTGGCCTTCTTATCAACTTCAAAAGCATAACGATTAAGTTTTTCACCTAAATCGGCCATTTTTTCTGTTAAGATTGGTTTTATAATAATATTCTTCATGTCTTATGCCTTAAATTGTTTATCAATCATATCAACAGCACTTTCAGAAATCACTAAATTCTTAGCATCTAATATGTCGTAAGTATTTAGTTTGTCTACAGTAATTACTTTACTTGAAGCAATGTTTCTTGAAGACAAATAAACGTTACTGTTGTTCTGAGCCAAAACAAACAACGATTTTCCATCAGCAATATTTAAATTGCTTAAAACATTAGAAAATGTTTTTGTTTTAGGAGAGTCAATTGTTAAGTCTTCAAGAATTAAAATGCTTTTTTCTTTTGCCTTGTAAGAAAGAGCTGACTTTCTTGCCAATACTTTAAGCTTTCTATTTAGCTTAAATCCGTAATATCTTGGTTTAGGACCAAAAACTCTTCCTCCACCTCTAAACAATGGGTTTTTAATACTTCCTGCTCTTGCAGATCCAGTACCCTTTTGTTTTTTGATTTTTCTTGTACTACCAACTATTTCTCCTCTTTCCTTAGACTGATGCGTACCTTGCCTTTTGTTTGCTAGGTATTGCTTAACATCCAAATAAATAGCGTGATCATTTGGTTCAATACCAAAAACACCTTTATTGAGCTTCACTTTCTTTGAAGTCTCTTTACCTTCTTTATTTAAAACTTTTAGTTCCATTATTTCTCAATGATTAAATATGAACCTTTGGCTCCAGGAACAGAACCCTTAACAACCAAAACATTTTTTTCTGGCATAACCTTAACAATCTGCAGGTTAATCATTTTTACTCGATCACCTCCAGTTCGACCAGCCATTTTCATTCCTTTAAAAACTCTTGCAGGATAAGAAGCAGCACCTATAGAACCAGGAGCTCTCATTCTGTTGTGTTGACCGTGAGTAGCTTGACCAACACCTCCAAAACCATGTCTTTTAACAACACCTTGGAATCCTTTACCTTTAGATGTACCTGCAACATCAACAAATTCTCCTTCATTGAAAATGTCTACAGTTATAACGTCTCCTAAATTGGCTTCAGAGAAGCTTTTAAATTCTACTAATTTTTTCTTTGGGGAAGTACCAGCTTTTGAAAAGTGACCTTTTAGTGCATTTGAAGTATGCTTATCTTTCTTTTCACCAAAACCTAACTGCACAGAAGAATAACCGTCCTTTTCTTCAGATTTAATCTGAGTAACAACACATGGTCCAGCTTCTATTAATGTGCATGGTAAGTTTTTACCCTCGGCACTGTAAACGCTAGTCATCCCTATTTTTTTGCCTATGATACCAGCCATAATTTTCTATATTATTTTATTAAACTTTTATTTCTACATCAACTCCACTTGGTAATTCTAATTTCATTAAAGCATCAACAGTTTTTGATGAAGAACTATAGATGTCCATTAGTCTTTTGTATGCACAAAGCTGAAATTGCTCTCTTGCTTTTTTATTTACGTGTGGTGAACGTAAAACTGTATATATTCTCTTGTGTGTAGGTAATGGTATTGGGCCACTAACTACAGCACCTGTAGATTTAACAGTTTTAACAATCTTTTCAGCTGATTTATCAACTAAATTGTGATCGTATGATCTTAATTTTATTCTTATTTTTTGACTCATTAATCTAAAATTAAATTCATTTATGCAGTTACAGTACCTTTTACTTTTGCGATTACCTCTTCAGAAATATTCTTAGGAGCTTCTGAATAATGAGAGAATTCCATTGAAGAAGTTGCTCTACCAGAAGTAATTGTTCTTAGCTGAGTAACATATCCAAACATTTCAGAAAGTGGCACCTTAGCTTTAACAACTTTAGAACCAGCTCTATCATCCATTCCTTCAATTAAACCTCTTCTTCTATTTAAATCTCCAACAACATCACCCATGTTTTCTTCAGGAGTTACCACTTCGATTTTCATCATAGGTTCCAAAATAACTGGGCTACATTTAGGAAGAGATTCTCTGTACGCCAACTTAGCACACAATTCAAAAGATAAAGAATCAGAATCTACAGCGTGGAAAGATCCATCCTTAAGAGTAACTTTCATGTTATCTATAGGATATCCAGCTAAAACACCATTATTCATAGCATCTTTGAATCCTTTCTCAACAGATGGAATATATTCTTTAGGAATATTACCTCCTTTAATTTCATTAATGAAAATTAATCCAGGTTTTTCAGCATCTCCAGGCTCAATTGTGAATACAATATCAGCAAATTTACCTCTACCACCAGATTGTTTCTTATAAACTTCTCTGTGGTCAGTAGATGAGCTAATTGCCTCTTTGTAAGCAACTTGAGGTGCTCCTTGGTTGCACTCTACCTTAAATTCTCTTCTTAATCTATCGATAATAATATCTAGGTGAAGCTCACCCATACCTGAAATGATAGTCTGACCAGAATCTTCATCGGTTTTAACCTGGAAGGTTGGATCCTCTTCTGCCAATTTAGCAAGTGCCATACCTAATTTATCCACATCAGATTGAGTTTTTGGCTCAATGGCTAACCCAATTACTGGATCTGGAAAATCCATTGACTCAAGCACAATGTGTTTCTTCTCATCACAAAGAGTATCACCAGTCTTAATATCTTTAAATCCAACTAATGCACCAATATCTCCAGCATCTAAAGAATCAATCTGATTTTGCTTATTGGCATGCATTTGGAAAATTCTTGAAATTCTCTCTTTCTTACCAGTTCTAGTATTAAACACATAAGAACCAGACTTCAATTTCCCAGAATAAGCTCTTGTAAAACAAAGTCTACCAACAAATGGATCAGTAGCAATTTTAAAAGCTAATGAGCTAAATGGCTCATCTACAGAAGGCTTTCTTGAAGCTTCTTCACCAGTATCAGGATCAACACCAGTAATAGCTTCAATATCTAATGGAGATGGAAGAATTTCCATTACCATATCCAACATTGCCTGAACACCTTTGTTTTTAAAAGCAGAACCACACATCATTGGAACTACTTTTCCAGCAATAGTTGCCTCTCTTAAAGCATCCAATATTTCTCTTTCAGTAAGAGAATTTTCATCTTCAAAATACTTTTCAAGTAATGTGTCGTCAAACTCAGCAACAGCCTCTAATAATTGACCTCGAAGTTCTCTTGCCTCATCAATAATATCTTCAGGAATTTCAATTTCTTTAAATGTCATTCCCATATCTTCTTCATTCCAAACAATACCTTTAAAATTGATAAGATCTACAACTCCTCTAAAGTCATCTTCAGCACCAATGTTAATTTGTAATGGTAAGGCATGGCTACCAAGCATCTCTTTTACCTGCTTACAAACATTTAAAAAATCTGCACCTTGACGATCCATTTTATTTACAAATCCAATTCTTGGAACATTATAGTTGTTGGCTAATCTCCAATTAGTTTCAGATTGCGGTTCAACCCCATCAACAGCACTAAATAGAAAAACTAATCCGTCCAATACACGTAATGATCTATTTACTTCAACAGTAAAATCTACGTGACCAGGAGTATCGATAATATTGACATGATAGTCTTGATTTCTGTAGTTCCAATTAAGAGTCGTAGCAGCCGAAGTAATAGTAATACCTCTTTCTTGTTCCTGCTCCATCCAATCCATAGTAGCTGCACCATCATGCACCTCGCCTATTTTATGACTAACACCGCCATAATAAAGAATTCTTTCAGTAGTAGTAGTTTTACCAGCATCAATATGTGCTGCAATCCCAATGTTTCTAGTATATTTTAAATCTCTTGCCATTTCTTAAAATCTAAAATGTGAAAATGCTTTATTGGCCTCAGCCATTCTGTGCGTATCTTCTTTTTTCTTAAATGCACTACCTTCTTCTTTGTAAGCAGCAACTATCTCTCCAGCTAATTTTTCGCTCATTGTTTTTTCATTTCTTTTCTGAGCATAGCTTATTAACCATTTTACAGCTAATGAATTTTTTCTGCTATCTCGAACAGGAGTTGGAATTTGGAAAGTAGCCCCACCTACTCTTCTACTTTTTACCTCAACAGAAGGTGTAATATTTTCAACAGATTTTTTCCAAACCTCTAATCCATTTTCAGAAGTTTTTTCACTAACAATATCGATAGCTTTGTAAAAGATATCGAATGCAATACTTTTCTTTCCGTCCAACATTAAGTTGTTAACGAACTTAGTTACCTCAATATCCTTGAATTTAGGATCAGGTAAAATAATGTGTTTTTTTGCTGTTTTCCTTCTCATTACTAGCGACTTTTATTTTTTCTTTGGTCTCTTAGTTCCGTATTTTGATCTTCTTTGTGTTCTTCCTTCAACACCGGCAGTATCTAAAGCACCTCTTACAATATGGTACCTAACTCCTGGTAAATCTTTTACTCTACCTCCCCTTACTAAAACAATACTGTGCTCTTGAAGATTATGTCCTTCACCACCAATGTAAGCGTTAACTTCTTTACCATTAGTTAATCTTACCCTTGCAACTTTTCTCATTGCAGAGTTTGGTTTCTTAGGAGTGGTTGTGTAAACTCTAACACAAACTCCTCTTCTTTGTGGACATGAACCAAGTGCAATTGATTTACTCACTTTTACCTTTGATTGTCTTCCTTTTCTTACTAACTGTTGTATAGTTGGCATATCGTTTAATAATTCATTTAATTACCCCTGTTATCTTTTTTTAGGGTTTGCAAAGGTAGAATAATAAAATTATAAACCAATATTGGGCTTATTTTTTTTTATAATATTTCAATAATCAGCCAATATTTATTAAGATTCAATTAAATATCTCTGATTAAAGTCAATAAATATTGTTTGTAAAAATTGTAGAAAACTTTTTTAAATCACTACTAATATTTCGATTAAAAAGTAGTTTGAATTAGTACTTTTGAAAAATGGATTACTTAAAGGATTTAAATACCGCACAAAAACAAGCATCTTCTCAAGTTAATGGTCCTATGATGGTAATTGCAGGTGCTGGTTCAGGGAAAACTAAGGTTTTAACCTACAGGATAGCCTTTCTTATTGACAATAACATAGACGCATTTAACATTTTGGCCTTAACCTTTACCAACAAGGCTGCAAATGAAATGAAGCATAGAATTTCTCAAATGATCGGGTCAAATGAGTCCAGAAACTTATGGATGGGAACTTTTCACTCTATTTTTGCTAGAATTTTAAGAGTTGAACATGAAAAAATTGGGTACCCTTCGAACTTCACAATCTATGACACTCAAGATTCTAAAAGCTTGCTAAAAACAATTGTCAAAGAAATGGGATTAGATGAAAAACTCTACAAACCCAATATCATATACAACAGAATATCTTCAGCGAAAAACAACTTAATTTCTGCACAAGATTATCTCAGTAGAGTTGAAATCACTGAAGAAGATAGATCTTCAGGAAGAGCAAAAATAGGAGACGTATATTTAGAATATTCAAAAAGATGTTTTAAATCTGGAGCAATGGATTTTGATGACTTACTATTTAAAACCAACCAATTACTTCACCAACATCCTGATATTCTTTTAAAGTACCAAAATAAGTTCAAATACATTTTAGTTGACGAGTACCAAGACACCAACTATTCTCAGTACCTAATAATAAAGGCTCTTGCCGCAAGATTTGAAAACATTTGTGTTGTTGGAGATGATGCACAATCCATCTATTCTTTTAGGGGAGCTAATATTCAAAACATTTTGAACTTTAAGAAGGATTACCCTGATTACACGCTATATAAATTAGAGCAAAACTATCGTTCAACCCAGATCATTGTCAATGCAGCAAATAGTATAATTAGTAACAATAAAAATCAAATTAAAAAAACCGTTTGGACTTCAAATGAAGAAGGAGATCCTATTAAGCTAATGAAAAGCTTTTCAGACAATGAAGAAGGCAAACAAATTGCCAATGATATTTTTCATACAAAATCCAACAAACAAGCAAAAAATCTAGATTTTGCAATTCTTTACAGAACAAATGCTCAATCTAGGTCTTTTGAAGAAGCTTTTCGAAAATTAAACTTACCATACAAAATTTATGGTGGATTATCTTTTTACCAAAGAAAAGAAATAAAGGATTTACTAGCCTATTTTCGTTTGACCGCCAACCATAATGATGAAGAGTCATTAAAACGAATTATCAATTACCCCAAAAGGGGAATCGGAAAAACAACTATTGAAAAAGCACTGCTTTGCGCCAATCAAAATGAAACTACTATTTGGAATGTTTTGGAAAACCCAATGAGCTTTGGCTTTCATTGCAATTCAGGAACAGCCAATAAAATTGATGGATTTACCACAATGATTAAAGCATTTAGATCTAAACTTGAAACTAGCTCTGCTTTTGAGTTAGCACATGAAATTGCAAAATCTAGTGGAATCCTCAACGAATTATATAATGACCGAACTCCTGAAGGGATTGTAAGACACGAAAACATACAAGAATTGCTTAATGCCATAAGTGAATTCTCAGAATATAAAAAAGAAGAAACCGAAGAACAACCATCACTAACTGATTTTTTAATTGATGTAGCTTTATTAACTGATGCAGATAACGAAAAAGAAGAGGATAAAGACAAAATTACATTAATGACTATTCATGCCGCTAAAGGATTAGAATTTCCATATGTATATATTGTTGGAATGGAAGAAAACCTATTCCCGTCTCAAATGGCACTAAATTCTAGAACAGAACTTGAAGAAGAAAGAAGATTATTCTACGTAGCTCTTACAAGAGCGAAAAAGAAAGCTACTTTATCATATGCAGTTAGCAGATACCGATGGGGAAATTTTACCTCTTGTGAACCAAGTAGATTTTTAGAAGAAATTGACGAGCGTTTTTTAGAAAAAAATCACCACAACCAACAATCATTTAAATCTGTAACAAAAAAATCCTTTACTCAACCTTCATTGAACCCAAGAAAAAACTTTAAAAAAGTTTCTTCGCTTAATAAATCATTTAGTAATAATAATGAATTGGCAACTATTAAGGTAGGTTCTGAAGTTAATCACGATAAATTTGGGAAAGGAAAAGTTATTCAACTTTCAGGTGATGCCCCAAATGTGAAGGCCACAGTTTTTTTCCCGAGTTCAGGACAAAAACAACTACTTTTAAAATTTGCAAAACTTCAAATACTCAACTAACATTGTGTAAATTGGACTGAATTAGTACTTTTGGTACCATTATTTCAAATTCAACTATGGGAAATATTTTAGATTTAGCTTACAATACAGAAGCACCAAAAATGGTTATTCCTGAATACGGCAGAAATGTTCAGAAAATGATAGATCATGCAATAACCATTAAAGATAAAGAAGAAAGAAACAAATGTGCTAAAGCAATTGTTACGGTAATGGGACAAATTAATCAGCACATTAAAGACAATGAAGATGTGAATGAAAAACTATGGTCTCATCTTTTTATAATGTCGAATTTCAAGTTGGATGTGGATTTTCCTTATGAAAAAACCAATGAAAATGAGTTTAACTCAAAGCCTGAAAATGTTCCTTATCCTAAAAATGACATAAAATTCGGTCATTATGGAAAAATTATGGAAAATCTTATAGATGCTGCTGTTAAATATCCTGAAGGAGAGGAGAAAAAAAACCTAACTATTCATATTGCCAATTTACTAAAAACATCCTATCTTCTTTGGAATAGAGATACTGTATCCGACTCAGTGATTGTAAAAAATTTAGATCAGCTTTCCAATGGTAAATTATCTGTTAATATTGAAGATCTTAGAGACACTTCTGACATTTTAAGGCAGTATAAAAAGAAGAAAAACACGAAGAATTCCAATAATTCTAAATATCACAAACATAAAAACAGAAGATAAAGCATGGGAGCTTTTGAAATTCAAGGAGGAAAAAAACTCAATGGAGAAATAACTCCTCAAGGTGCGAAAAATGAAGCATTACAAGTTATTAATGCTGTCCTTCTCACTAAAGAAAAAGTTATTATTAATAATATTCCAGATATTATTGATGTAAACAAGCTAATTAATCTTCTTGAAACTCTTGGAGTAAAGATTGAAAAGTTAAAAAAAGGGAGCTACAGCTTTCAAGCAGACAATATTGATGTAGATTTTTTAACTACAGATGAATTCAAACTAAAAGGAGGAAGCTTAAGAGGATCTATCATGATTGTTGGACCACTTTTAAGTAGATTTGGCAAAGGTTACATACCAAAACCCGGAGGTGATAAAATTGGAAGACGTAGAGTTGACACGCATTTTATTGGATTTGAAAAACTAGGTGCTCAGTTTGATTTTGATTCAAACACTAATTTTTACAAGGCTTATGCAAAAAGACTAAAAGGCACCTATATGCTTTTAGATGAAGCTTCTGTTACTGGAACAGCTAATATTATTATGGCAGCTTCTTTAGCTGAAGGAAAGACCACCATCTACAATGCAGCATGTGAACCTTACATCCAGCAGCTTTGTAAAATGTTAAACAGCATGGGTGGTAACATCACTGGAATTGGCTCAAATATGATTGAAATAAATGGAGTAGAATCGCTTCATGGATGTGAGCACACCATTTTACCAGACATGATTGAAATTGGTAGTTTTATTGGTCTTGCAGCAATGACTCAATCCGAATTAACTATTAAAAATGTCTCTTATGATAATTTAGGTGTTATTCCCAACACGTTTAAAAGACTTGGCATAAAGCTTGAAAGAAAAGGAGATGACATCTTCATACCCTCACAAGAAAGTTATGAAATAGAATCATTTATTGATGGCTCAATAATGACAATTGCGGATGCTCCTTGGCCTGGATTCACCCCCGATTTATTAAGTATCATTATTGTTGTTGCAACTCAAGCAAGAGGAAGCGTACTAATACATCAAAAAATGTTTGAAAGTCGACTTTTCTTTGTCGATAAACTTATTGACATGGGAGCTCAAATCATTTTGTGTGATCCGCACAGAGCTACGGTAATTGGAATGGACAGAAAAACACCGCTTAAAGGAATTACCATGACATCTCCAGATATTAGGGCCGGAGTCTCCTTACTTATTGCTGCTCTTTCTGCAAAAGGGAAAAGTACAGTTCTAAATATTGAACAAATAGATAGAGGATACGAAAATATTGAGGACAGACTAAGGAAATTAGGTGCAGATATTAAACGAATTGATTAATGGAATAATCTTTGATAGATTTTTATAAAACAACATCAAAATGTACAACATAGCATATATACTTTTAATTGGTCTTTTAACCTACAGTGGGAAAAGTAACCTTAACATTACAAATTCATTAGACACTAGCGAATTACAAACTCAAAAAGTAGGTTTAGAAATTGGAGACATTGCTCCTGAATTAAAATTTACAAGCCCAAATGGCAAACAATACGCATTATCTCAGCTTAAAGGGAATGTTGTGCTTATTGATTTTTGGTCTTCATGGTGCGGTCCCTGTAGAAGAGAAAATCCAAATGTGGTTTCTGCTTACAAAAAATACTCAAAAGCAACATTTAAGAACGCTAAAGGTTTTGAAATATACAGTGTTTCTTTAGATATGAATAAAGCAGCATGGGTTAAAGCTATTGAGGCAGATAAATTAAACTGGAAATACCATGTAAGCGATTTAAAAGGATGGAATAGTCAAGGAGCTCAAATTTATGGCGTAAGACAAATTCCTTATAACTATCTTATCGATGCAGATGGTAAAATAATTGCTAAAAATTTACGTGCTGATGCTTTACATGTTGCATTAGATAAATTAATCAAGTCCCTATAATCAACTTTTTGCTGACAAAACTATTCTACTTTTTTGTCACTTTTCTTTTTTTTTCTGCCACAATGACGGAATTAAAAATTGGCTTCAATTTTGATATTGTGGTATTGATTAAACCATGATTATGAAGAAAGCTGAAAAAACAAAAAAGAAAGCTCAAGAAAATGAAGAAAAAGAAGTTGCCGTAGAAAGTCAAGATCAGACTTCTTCTGAATCGGATGATAAAATCATTTCTATTGAAAAAGAAAGAGACGAATGGAAAGAAAAATTTGTCCGTTTATACTCTGAATACGAAAATTTTAGAAAGCGAACAGCTAAAGAAAAAATTGATCTATCAAGAATAGCTACTGAAAAGTTAATGCTTGATTTGTTATCTGTATTAGATGATTTTGATAGAGCAAAACAAAACAATGAGAATATTGAAGATCCTAAAATTATCAAAGAAGGTGCAGATCTTATCCACAGTAAACTATTCAACACCCTTCAATCCAAAGGTCTAAAAGCTATGGATTCCAAAGAAACCCCTTTCGATGTAGATCTTCATGATGCGATAACCAATATTCCGGCACCTTCAAAACAGTTGAAAGGAAAAGTAGTAGACGTTATTGAAAAAGGATATTATCTAAATGACCATGTACTACGATTTGCCAAAGTTGTTGTAGGGCAATAAATTTAAATTACTGTAATGAGCAAGAGAGATTATTATGAAGTATTGGGCGTTTCTAAAAATGCTTCTGAAGGGGAAATTAAAAAGGCTTACCGTAAGCTAGCCATTAAATTTCATCCAGATAAAAACCCTGGAGATAAACAAGCCGAGAGTAATTTCAAAGAAGCTGCAGAAGCTTATGAAGTGTTGAGTAATTCTCAAAAAAAACAACAGTACGACCAATTTGGCCATGCCGGTATGGGAGGACAAGGTTTTGGTGGCGGTGGAATGAACATGGAAGACATCTTTGAACACTTTGGTGATATTTTTGGAGGTGCTTTTGGTGGTGGATTTGGTGGAGGTAGAAGAGGTCCTTCTAAAAGAAAAGGGAGCAATCTTAGAGTCAAATTAAAATTATCACTTAGTGATGTTGTTAATGGTGTAAAAAAGAAGATTAAAGTAAACAAACTTGTTGTTGCAGATGGAGTTGAATTTACCAACTGCTCAACATGTAATGGCTCGGGACAAATTACTAGAGTTGCGAATACTATTTTAGGTGCAATGCAAACTGCTTCCACCTGTTCAACTTGTCAAGGATCTGGTCAGATTGTTGGAAAACGACCCGATGGAGCAGATCATAATGGATTAATTAAAAAAGAAGCTGTTTTAGATATTGAAATACCTGCTGGTGTTGAACATGGAATGCAGCTTAATATGAGGGGAAAAGGAAACGATGCTCCTGGAAATGGTGTTCCTGGAGATTTAATTATTGTGATTGAAGAAATTGAACATGAGCATTTGATTAGACACGGCAACGATCTATATTACGATTTACATCTTAGCTTTATTGATGCTGCTTTAGGTACAGAAGTTGAAATTCCAATGGTTGAAGGAAAAGCAAAAATAAAGATTAATGCTGGNACGCAAAGTGGTAAAAGTTTACGACTTAGAAACAAAGGTATCCCTGAAATAAATGGTTATGGAAAAGGGGATTTAATCATTAACATCCAACTTTGGACTCCAGAAAAACTTTCAAAAGAAGAGAAAGACACATTAAAAAAACTNAGCTCTAGTGAAAATTTCTCTCCTAAACCAGCATCCTCAAAAGGATTTTTTGATAGAATGAAAGAGCATTTCAAGTAATTCTAATCCTTTTTTTTTAGCTTTAGTGAATGGAAAAACCTATACTATTTGAAGCAAAAGAAGTTACTAAAAACTATGCTAATCACACTGCTTTAAATAAATTAAGCTTAAAAATTCCTGAAAAAAGTATTTTTGGTTTGCTTGGACCAAATGGGGCAGGTAAAACTTCTTTTATTCGCATAATAAATCAAATTACTGCTCCTGATTCAGGAGAGTTATTTTTGCAGGGTAAATCTCTTTCGAGAAATCACATCAAAGACATAGGTTATCTTCCAGAAGAAAGAGGACTTTATAAAAAAATGAAAATTGGCGAACAAGCCATTTATCTTGCCCAGCTCAAAGGAATGGATAAAAAGGAAGCCTTGAAAAAATTAAAAGTATGGTTTGAAAAATTTGATATTTTAAATTGGTGGAACAATACAATTGAGGACCTATCTAAAGGAATGGCCCAGAAAATACAATTTATCACCACNGTTGTTCACAAACCGAAGCTGTTAATTCTAGATGAACCATTTAGTGGTTTTGACCCTATAAATACCAATCTTATAAAAAATGAAATCCTATCCCTTAAAGAAAATGGAACTACCATCATACTAAGCACACACAATATGAATTCTGTAGAAGAAATTTGTGATAATATTGCTTTACTTAACAACTCCAATAAAGTTCTTGAAGGATCAGTAGAAAACATAAAGGAAAAATTTTCTGAAAAAATATGGGAAGTTTCCTTTAAAGGGAATTCCGTTTCTTTTGCCAATTCTGTTTGGGGCGGTTGGGAGCTTTTAAGCCAGCAACAAATAGATGAAAACACCATTAAAGCAAAAATAAAACTAAGTGAAAAACTGCTACTTAATGATTTTATAAGAGGAATACTTGATAATGTTGAAATTATAGAACTTAACAAAGTAACACCTANTATGAATGATATTTTCATTAATGTGGTCAAACAATCTGAAAAATTACAACCCAATGAAAATGAGTAAAATTGGTTTAATTATTTCAAGAGAATATAGCTCTAGGGTAAAGAAAAAATCATTTATCCTGTTAACTATTCTTGGCCCTTTACTAATGGTAGGNTTTATTTTTGTTGCCCTTTATCTAGGTCAACAAGAAGAGGAAAAAGTAAACATTCTTATTCATGATGATACTTTTACGCTAACTCAATTCATAACTTACAACAAAGAAAACCCAAATAAATTAGTAGTATACGACACTTCTGGGACCAAATCCTACAATGATGCAATTGCCGACTTTAAAAAAAGTGAGCATTACGATTTACTAGTTTATCTTCCTGAAAATATTGTCAAAACAAAAAAATCTACTGGAATTATTCAGTATAAGAAGCCTCCTACCGCTAAAGCATTAACTTACATCACCAACACAATTAATAAAGCTATAGAGAAATCAACGCTTCAATTTTATAATATCCCAATTGAAGATTACGACCGGCTTAAAAGTGACGTTCAATTTAGAACCATTGACATTACCACTTCTGAAGAAAACAACAATTTGGCAAAATCGGCAGTTGGGTTGGTATTTGGGGTTATCATTTACCTTTTTATTTTCATGTATGGAGTTCAAGTAATGAAAGCTGTTATTGAAGAAAAAACCAATCGTATTATTGAAGTTTTAGTTTCATCAGTAAAACCATTTCAGCTTATGATGGGAAAAATCGTAGGAATAATGCTTGTCGGGCTCACTCAATTTACAATTTGGGTACTATTGTGTTCAATTAGTTTGATGGTTCTTAGTGTGGTTGCATTTCCAGACATGATGGATGCTGCCAATCAAGCAGATTTAATGCAGAATAATATTGGCAGTGAAGTGGTTATGGAAAATGATTTTGCTGATCTTGTTTTCAGACAAATTAATTGGCCATTAATGATTGGGCTTTTTATCTTTTACTTCATAGGAGGTTATTTACTTTATGGATCTTTAATGGCAGCTATAGGAGCTGCAGTAGATAGTGAAACAGACACCCAACAATTTATGATTCCTGTATCTATGCCGTTGTTTTTTGCTTATTTAATTGCCGTAAATATTGTTGGGAATCCACATGGGACTACCGCTTTTTGGTGTAGCGAAATCCCTTTCACCTCTCCGATTGTCATGTTGGTTAGGGTTGCCATTGGAGGAGAAGGAATGGTATGGCAGGTACTACTATCTATGTTTTTATTGATTGCCACTTTTATTTCTACTACATGGATAGCTGCAAAGATTTACAGGGTAGGAATATTAATGTATGGTAAAAAACCCAGCTACAAAGAGCTTTTAAAATGGATTAGATTTAAAGGTTAGTACAATATGGTTCGATTCTTGATTAAAGATTAGAATCTTTTAAACAATAATTATGTCTAAAATATTAGTAATTGATGATGAAAGACCTATTCGGTCTACCTTAAGAGAAATTCTGGAATTTGAAAAGTTTCAAGTTGACGATGCTGAAGATGGGAAAGCTGGTTTAGCACTAATTAAAAAAAATGCTTACGACATTATTCTATGTGATATTAAAATGCCTAAAATGGATGGCATGGAGGTTCTTGAAGAATCAATGAAATTAGGTTTAGAAACTCCATTTATAATGATTAGTGGCCACGGAAATGTTGAAACTGCAGTAGAAGCTATAAAAAAAGGGGCATATGATTTTATTCAAAAACCATTAGATTTAAATAGAACTCTGGTTACCCTTAGAAATGCGTTAGATAAAGAATCCTTTGTTAAAGAAATTAAAACTTTAAAAAGAAAAGTTTCTAAAGGAAAATTTACTGAAATTGTTGGACAGAGTAAAAGTATTTTAGCAATAAAGGAAATGATCTCTAAAGTGGCACCTACTGATGCAAGGGTGTTAATTACTGGAGGAAATGGATCTGGAAAAGAATTAGTGGCAAGACAGTTGCATGAAAAAAGTGAACGTGCAAAATCTCCATTTGTTGAAGTTAACTGTGCTGCAATACCTTCAGAATTAATTGAGAGCGAGCTCTTTGGTCATGAAAAAGGAGCATTTACATCTGCTCATAAGCTAAGGCAAGGTAAATTTGAACAGGCTAATGAAGGAACCTTATTTTTAGACGAAATTGGAGATATGAGTCTTTCTGCCCAAGCAAAAGTTCTTCGTGCATTACAAGAAAATAAAATATCTAGAGTAGGTAGCGATAAAGAAATAAAAGTAAATGTTCGAATTCTTGCTGCGACAAACAAAGATTTACAAAAAGAAATTAAAGAAGGAAATTTTAGAGAAGATCTTTTTCATCGTCTAAATGTAATTCCAATAAATGTTCCTTCATTAAACGACAGAAAAGATGATATTCCTATTCTTGTGACTCATTTTTTATCTATAATTTGTTCCGATCAAGGACTTCCAGTGAAGTCCATAGCAGAGGATGCTCTCTCTCTTTTACAAGAAATAAATTGGACTGGGAATATCAGAGAATTAAGAAACATCGTTGAACGATTAATTATCCTTGGTGACAAAAAAATAACTGCAAATGATGTAAAGTCTTACACTACAATTCAAGCTTAAGAAAATAGTGTACGGGCTTTTTCCAATGCCTTTTCTAATCCGGCAATATTTGTTCCGCCAGCAGTTGCAAAAAATGGTTGACCCCCACCTCTTCCACCAATCTCTTGTGCCAATTCATTGACAATTTTACCTGCATTTTGTTGTTTATCAGAAACCAAACCATCTGAAAGAGCAACAGTAAGCATAGCTTTGCCTTTTTGTTCATAAGCTAAAATAAGAACAAGGTTTTCTATTTCACTTTTAAGTTGAAAACAAAGATCTTTAACAGAATTGGAATCTAAATCTACTTTTTTGATTATAACATTCAACCCATTAGAACTTAAAATAGCATTTTTCAATTCAACTTTTAGCTGTTTAGCTTGATCTTTTTTAAACTGATCAATCTGCTTGTTAAGCATATTATTTTTAGTCAATAACTCATTAATTGAATCAATAATATTTTTAGGGTTTTTTAATAAATATGAAACTTGAGCTAATGTAGATACTTTTTCAGCAATATAGTTATCAGCAGCCTGTGATGTTATGGCTTCTATCCTTCTTACACCCGCAGAAATTGAACTTTCACTAGTAATAATAAACTGCCCTATTTTAGCAGTTGAATCCACATGAATACCTCCACAAAGCTCGATAGATTCACCAAACTTTATCATTCTTACTACCTCACCATATTTCTCTCCAAAAAGCATAATAGCACCCTGTTGCTTTGCCTTATTCAAAGGTATATTTCGAAATTCTTCCAACAAAAAGTTTTCTCTAATTCTTGAATTAATCAATTGCTCAACTTTAGCAAGCTGATTGGTGGAGAGTTTTTCAAAGTGTGAAAAGTCAAAGCGCAAATGTTTAGCATTAACTAAAGACCCTTTTTGCTCAACATGAAGACCAATAACTTCTCTTAGAGCCTGATGAAGTAAATGTGTTGCCGTATGATTATTTGCAGTTAAGGCTCTTTTATCAGCATTTACAACGGCTTTAAAAGAAGCCTTAAGATTAACAGGTAGTTCCTTAGAAAAATGAATAATTAAATCATTTTCTTTTTTAGTATCAATAATTGAGACTTTAGTATTTCCATCATCAATGTAGCCAGTATCTCCAACCTGACCGCCTCCTTCAGGATAAAAAGGAGTGAAATTAAAAACTAGCTCATAGCTTTTTTTAGCTTTTGTAGTAACCTCTCTGTATCTTGTAATAAAGACATCAGATTCAGTAAAATCATATCCAACAAACTCTTCTTTGTCGTCTTGTCTAACAACTGTCCAATCTGACTTTTCTGATGAAGCTGCTTCCTTAGATCTATTTTTCTGCTTAGCTAATGCTAAATCAAAACCTTTTTTATCAATAGTAAATTGATAACTTCTAGCAATAAGTTCTGTTAAATCTACAGGAAAACCAAAACGGTCGTACAATTCAAAAACGTCTGCACCAGCAACTTCACTTCTATTGGATTTTTTTAACTCTTTACAAATGACATCAATTTTCTTAAGCCCTTGTTCTAGTGTTCTATAAAATGAAGCCTCTTCTTCTTTTATTACTTTCTGAATAAATTCTTCTTGTTGTTGAATTTCAGAAAAAACTCCATCAAACTGACTAGCCAAAATTGGAACTAATTTGTATAAAAACGGTTCTTTTAGATCTAAATTTTGATACCCGTATCGAACGGCTCTTCTTAAAATTCTTCTTATCACATATCCAGCGCCCGTATTGGATGGTAATTGACCATCTGCGATTGAAAAAGAAATTGCTCTAATATGATCTACAATTACACGCATAGCAATGGTTACCTTATCAATTGAAGAAACAGCGTAATCGTAGTTCTTTTTTGATAGAGATTCAACTTTCCGAATTAATGGAGAAAAAATATCCGTATCGTAGTTGCTTTTTTTATTTTGAAGAATCATAGCTAAACGCTCCAATCCCATTCCAGTATCTATGTGTTTTTCAGACAAAGCGTGCAGTTTACCATCGGCTGTTCGATTGTATTCCATAAACACCAAATTCCAAACTTCAATTACCTGAGGATGATCTTTATTTACCAGCTGCTTACCATCAACTTTATCTCTTTCACTTGAAGATCTTAAATCAATATGAATTTCCGAGCAAGGTCCACAAGGTCCTGCCGCACCCATCTCCCAAAAATTATCTTTTTTATCACATTTTAGTATTCTATCTTTTTCAATAAGATCAGACCAAAGATTAAAAGCCTCAGCATCAATCTCTAGATTATCTTCTTTATCACCACCAAAAACAGTAACATAAATTCTAGATTTATCCAGCTTGTAGACCTCAGTTAATAGCTCCCATGACCAATAAATAGCTTCTTTTTTAAAATAATCACCAAAAGACCAATTTCCCATCATCTCAAACATCGTATGATGATAAGAGTCTAATCCCACCTCTTCTAAATCGTTGTGTTTTCCAGAAACTCTAAGGCATTTTTGAGAATTTGCTATAGTAGCGTATTTTGACTTGGAATCTCCAAGAAAAAAAGACTTAAATTGATTCATTCCGGCATTGGTAAATAAAAGTGTTGGATCATTTTTAATTACCATTGGAGCTGATGCAACAATATGGTGCCCCTTAGACTTAAAAAAGTTTAAATAGTGTTCTCTAATTTCTCTTACCTTCATGAACTGTAAATTCGTTTTAATCGACAAAAGCAAATGTACTTTCGATGACTAGGTTGCAAATTTAGGCTTTTTAGAATATTTTTGCACGGGTTTTAGAACATAAAAATTGGGGAAAACAAAATACAAATACAATCCTGAAAGTTTAAGGTATGAGGAAGTAGAGCAAACATTTATTGGCAGACTCAAAAAAATCTCTTATTATTTTGTTTCATCTATCGTTTTTTGCGCTATTGTTCTTGCTGTATCATTCAATGGAATTAATGAATACATTAAAACAGAAGCTGAAAAAGATAATGCCAAAGTAAGGGCTGAGCTTGACAAATTCTATGCCGATTTGGAAGATATTATTGCTGTTTTAGATAACATTCAAGATAGAGATGATAACATCTACCGTTCCATTTTTGAAGTAAAACCTTATCCTGAATACAAAAGAAAACTTGGTACCGGAGGCAATTCTGTGAAGTTTAAAAAATATCAGGGGCTAAAAAATGAATCTCTATTGATAGATATTTCCAAAAAAGTGGAATCCATAGAAAAAAAGCTGGTTGCTCAATCCCGTTCCTTTGATGAGGTTGTTGAACTTACCAAAACACAAGAACAAATGCTCAAATGCATTCCCAGTATTCAACCTATTTCTAATAAAGATTTAAAAAGAATTGCTTCTGGATTTGGGATGCGTATGCACCCCATTCATAAAATTATGAAAATGCATGCAGGTCTTGATTTCACAGCACCAATTGGAACAGAAATTTATGCTACTGGTGATGGAGTTGTTGAACTTGCTAAATGGAATGGTGGATATGGAAGGTGTGTTGTGATTAATCATGGATTTGGTTACAAAACAAAATATGCACATTGTAAAAAATTAAACTGTAGAAAAGGGCAAAAAATTAAAAGAGGAGAGGTAATTGCCTTTTTAGGAAATACAGGGCAATCTTCAGGTCCTCACCTTCATTACGAAGTAATCAAAAAGAATAATAAAGTAAATCCTGTTAATTACTTCTTTAACGATTTGTCTCCCCAAGAATATCAGAAAGTAATTGAGCTTTCTTCACGTCCAACACAATCCATGTAGTGTTAACATTTACTTGTTATTTATAAGTAACCTATTGCTTATAAACTTAAAATCTTTCAATTAACTTTGAATCATGAATGAAATTTCAATAAAATCATTTGAATTAACTAAAGTATATTACTCAATCGGTGAAGTGGCTGCCATGTTTGAGGTTAACAACTCTCTTATCAGATTTTGGGAAAAAGAATTCGACATTATAAAACCCAAAAAAAATAAAAAAGGCAATAGATTATTCACTAAGCAAGATGTTCAAAATTATCATGTCATCTATCACCTTGTTAAAGAAAGAGGATACACCCTCCAAGGAGCCAAGGATAAACTTAAAGGCAATAAAGAAGAAGTTGCTGAAAATCATGAAATTGTTCAAAGACTCAGCAATGTTAAATCCTTTCTTTTAGAAATTAAGGCCAGCCTTTAGCCTTTTTAACATATATTACATAACTTCGCTCTACTAATTTCTAAACCCTTATACTATGTTAGATAATTCAACACCTTCAACCAAAACAATTACTCAAAACAGGGAGCTTTCTAAGAACTTTGTTTCCAATGTTTTTTCGATGATGTTTATTGCTCTTGGAATTACAGGAACTACCGCTTACTGGTTCGCATCTTCTGGTTTAGTTCATTCTCTTTCTGGAGGAATCGGTTGGATAGTCATGCTAGCACCATTAGCATTAGTTTTTGTAATGGGTGGTGCTTTTAATAAGCTAAGTGCTATGGCTATGATGGTTATTTTCATCGTTTATTCTCTACTTATGGGAATGAGCTTGAGCTATATTTTCTTAGCCTATGAACTTGGAACCATAGCAAGCACCTTTTTTATTACTGCTGGAACTTTTGGAACAATGGCCGTTCTTGGATATACCACAAGCACAGATCTCACCAAATTTGGAAGTATTCTTTTTATGGCATTAATAGGAATTATTATTGCCTCTGTAGTTAACTTTTTTTTAGGAAGTGCTCAACTAGATTATATTATAAGCATAGCTGGAGTTCTAATATTTACAGGGCTTACAGCCTATGATGTTCAAAAAATCAAACAAATTGGTGCAAGCACTGAGCATGAAGGTGAAACGAAACAGAAATTAGTTATCATGGGTGCATTAAACCTATATCTTGACTTTGTAAACTTATTCCTTTTTATTCTTAGAATTTTTGGAAGAGACTAATTAAATATATTTCATGAAAGCTTACGTATTTCCAGGGCAAGGGGCCCAATTTATTGGTATGGGAAAGAACCTGTACGAAAACTCCTCTATTGCTAAAGAATTATTTGAACAAGCCAACCAAGAACTTGGTTTTAGAATTACTGACATTATGTTCTCTGGAACTGATGATCAGTTAAAACAAACAAAAGTAACCCAACCTGCTATTTTTTTACATTCAGTTATTTTAGCCAAATCTATTGGGGATTCATTTACTCCAGACATGGTTGCTGGACACTCTCTTGGTGAATTTTCTGCATTAGTAGCAAACAATTGCCTAAACTTTGTTGATGCACTTAAGCTTGTTCATTCAAGAGCACTTGCCATGCAAAAAGCTTGTGAAGCAAAACCCTCTACAATGGCGGCTATTTTAGGATTAGAAGATCAGGTAGTTGAAAATATATGTAATGAAACTGAAGGAATAGTTGTAGCAGCTAACTATAATTGCCCAGGTCAGCTGGTAATTTCTGGTGAAATTGAAGCAATAAACAATGCTTGTGATGCTCTAACAGAAGCTGGGGCTAGAAGAGCGTTAGTTTTACCTGTTGGTGGGGCATTTCACTCTCCGCTTATGCAACCCGCAAAATACGAACTAGAGGAAGCTATTAAATCAACAACATTTAATACACCTTCATGTCCGGTATATCAAAACGTAACTGCTTCTGCTGTAACTGAACCCACAGAAATAAAAAATAATCTTATCGCTCAATTAACAGCTCCTGTAAAATGGACGCAAACTATGCAGCAAATGATTTCAGATGGAGCTAGTGAAGTAATTGAATCTGGACCAGGGAAAGTGCTTCAAGGATTATTTAAAAAGATAGATAGACGATTTCCCACCTCAAGTGCTGCAATTGAGCTATAAAGTCTTATTTAAGATTTGTGGTTGACTACACAGCTTATGAAAGTAAGGATCTACTTGTGCGTGATTAATCATATCTAAGTGTCTTTGGTTGTGACAATCTGAACCCACAAAGTCAATTAATCCCTCATCAATCAACTTAATAGACATCTTTCTCACTTCAGGTCCATAAGCACCAGTAATGGAACCTATATTCATCTGAAGCAAAACACTTCGATTTATGATATCCTCTATTTTATCCCATTTTTTATGCCAATAAGCATACCTTTCAACATGAGCAAGAACAGGCTGATAACCCAAGTTAAGAAGATCCCATATAACTTCTTTTATTCTAGAAGGCTCATTAAAAAAAGAAAGCTCAAAAAGAACGTATTTTTTATCTCCACCAAAAGTTAACACCTTACCTGATTTAATAATTTCTTCAAAACCGGGCTCTAAATTATACTCTGCAGCAGCTTCAATTTCAATCTTTATTCCTTCCTTAGAAAGTGCTTCTCTTACTTTATCTAAACCAGACAAGATGATTTCTGGAGTGTTCTTATAATAATCACTCATTATATGAGGAGTAGTAATAACTTTCTTGTACCCTTTTTCAGCAAATTCAGAAATTAACCTTAATGAATCCTCTATTGTCTGTGCTCCGTCATCAATTCCAGGGATGAAATGTGAATGAACATCAACATATAATGAAGAAACATCAAAAGGAGGAAGTTCTTCTTTTTTTTTAAATATATTAGTAATAAGACCCAAAAAGGATTAGTAATTGTATTGCTCGTTATAATACTTTAAATAGGCACCTGAAGTTACATTTTTTAACCACTGCTGATTTTCTAAATACCAATCAACTGTTTTCTCTAAACCTTGTTCAAAAGTAACTGAAGGTTGCCAACCTAAATCTTTTTTTATTTTAGTTGCATCTATTGCATAACGCATATCATGACCTGCTCTATCCTTAACAAAAGTGATCAATTTTTTCGAATGACCTGTCTGGTTACCCAATTTATGATCCATAACATTACAAAGAAGATGAATTAAATCAATATTTGTCCACTCGTTATGGCCACCAATATTATAAGTTTCCCCTATTTTACCATTATGATAAATCGTATCTATTGCTCTAGCGTGATCCTCCACCCACAACCAATCCCTAATATTTTCTCCTTTTCCATAAACAGGAAGAGGTTTTTGATTTTTAATGTTATTAATAACTAAAGGAATAAGCTTTTCAGGAAATTGATGAGAACCATAGTTGTTGCTACAATTAGATAGCTTAATGGGTAATCCAAAAGTATGATAATAAGCCCTTACAATATGATCAGAACTTGCCTTGGATGCAGAGTAAGGACTTCTAGGATCATATGGAGTGTCTTCATAGAAAAAACCTTCTTCATCTAAAGAACCATAAACCTCGTCAGTAGAGATATGATAAAAAACATTATGGCCAGAACCTTCCTTCCAAATAGATCTTGCAGCATTTAACAAGTTTAGTGTTCCAACAATATTGGTGAAAATAAATTCATTAGGATTAGCTATTGATCGGTCCACATGAGATTCTGCAGCCAAATGAATAACACCATCAAATTTATACTCTTCAAACAACTTGAAGATGGCTTTTTCATTGGTAATATCCATTTTTACAAACCGATAGTTTGAATTCTTTTCTATGTCAGATAAATTTTCTGGATTTCCAGCATAGGTGAGTTTATCTAAGTTGACAATTAAGTAATTTGGATACTTATTTACCAACAAACGAACAACATGAGAGCCAATAAACCCTGAACCGCCAGTAACTAAAATCTTCTTCATGATTTTTTATAATGTCCAATAATCTAACTTAAAGTTAGAATCTTTATAAATTCCTTTTATGTCAACCAAAACTCCTTTTTTTGAAAGAATAGATTTATAATAAGCCTCATCTAGCGACAAATAATCATTGTGATTTACTGCAACAATAACCGCATCATAAGGTGCATTTATATTTTCTGTTAATTCAAAACCGTATTCTTGTTTTAGCTCATCAGAATCAGCATGAGGATCTACCACGTCAACTTTACAAGAAAAAGATTTTATTTCATTAATTACATCAACCACTTTGGAATTTCTTATATCTGAAACATCTTCTTTAAATGTAGCCCCCATAACTAAAACCTTAGAGCCTATTAAACTTTTACCTTTAGCTAATATTTTCTTTACCGTTTTATTTCCCACATAAGCCCCCATGGAATCATTTACAGCCCTACCTGAATTAATAATCTTAGCATGATAACCCAACTGCTTAGCCTTATGCGTTAAATAATAAGGATCAACTCCTATACAATGACCACCAACAAGACCAGGTTGAAATTTTAAAAAATTCCATTTTGTCCCTGCTGCCTCCAACACATCATAGGTATTAATATTCATCTTCCCAAAAATCATAGAAAGCTCATTTATTAAAGCAATATTTAAATCTCTTTGAGTGTTTTCAATGATTTTTGCAGCTTCCGCCACCTTAATAGATGACGCTCTATGGACTCCAGCCTCAACAACCAATTCATAGGTTTTTGCTATTTCTTCTGCAGAAACAGCATCACAGCCTGACGACACTTTTATAATATTTGCTAAAGTATGTACTTTGTCTCCTGGATTAATTCTTTCAGGGGAATATCCAACCTTAAAATCTTTTTTAAATGTTAATCCGCTAATACGTTCTAAGACCGGCAAACAATCTTCTTCTGTACAACCAGGATAAACAGTAGATTCATAAACCACATAATCGCCTTTTTTTAAAACTTTTGCTACAGTTTCAGTTGCTCCAAGAAGTGGTTTTATATTTGGTTTTTTACTATCATCAATTGGAGTAGGAACAGCAACAATAAAAAACTGAACATCCTTCAAATCTTCAAGTTTATGAGTAAAGGAAATATCACAACCATCAAAATCACTAGCTTCTAACTCATTACTAGGATCAACATTTTGTTTCATTAACGCTACTCGATCTGCATTAATATCGAATCCTACAACACGAATTTTCTTTGCAAATTCTAATGCTATAGGAAGTCCAACATAACCCAACCCAATTACAGCTAGTTTAGCCTCTTTCTTTACTAATCGATCATAAATTTTTTCTTCCATCTCTTATATTATAAATTCTTTCAATTATTTCTACAACCTTTAACCCTTCTAAAGCATTCGTAGTAGCAGAGGTTCTTCCCTTTAACGTATCAACAACATTTTCAATGATGTAATGATGATTTGCAGCGCTTCCCTTGTAGACTCCATAATCATTTGGGGGATTAGAAGGAGCCAATTCAGGCATTTCGTAACCATCAATATTACAGTACTCAACCTCATTCATGTATTGACCACCCACTTTCACACTACCTTTACGACCAACTATCGTTATACTACTTTCTAAATTTGTACCCCAAACTGCTGTTGAATAATTTATTGAACCCATTCCTCCGTTAATAAAATCAAAACTAACAAATCCAGAATCTTCAAAATCAGTACTTTCTTTATGAGTGAAATCATTAAATTTTCCCTGAATATTTTCAATATCTCCAAAAAGCCAATACATAATGTCTATGAAATGAGAGAACTGAGTAAACAATGTACCTCCATCTAAATATTGAGTTCCTTTCCATCCACCTTTTTTATAATACCTTTCGTCTCGATTCCAATAACAATTAACCTGTACCATAAAGACATCACCAATTATTTTATTGGAAACAATATCTTTCAGCCAAACACTAGGAGGTGAATAACGATTTTGCATTACTGCAAAAACATGTTTATGCTTCTCAAGAGCTTTAAATATTACACCTTCACATTTATTTTTTGAGAGTCCTATGGGTTTTTCAACCACAACATGCTTATTGTGTTCAATGGCAATTACGGCCTGATCTGAATGCAGTCCATTAGGAGTACATATATTTACAACATCTGTTTCTGGATGAGCAGTCAATAACGCTTCAATTGAATCATATAAAGGAACATTATAATGTTCTATATTCAAATCTTGAGCAGGTTTTACATCACAAAAAGCTACCAATTTAGATTCTTTATTTCTAAAAATCATCTCAGCATGCCTTTTGCCAATATGCCCAGCACCAACTACCGCAAATTTTACTTTATTATCCTTCATAATACCTTTTTAACCTTACCATCAGAAAGTAGATATTTTTCCTTTGATTCTTCACAGTGTGCTATTCCATTTTCAAAATTCAATCGATGTCCATACTCACTTACCCAACCTATTTGTTTGCCAGGATTACCTACAATTAATGCATATGGTTTTACCGATTTAGTAACTACAGAACCTGCACCAATAAGTGCAAATTTCCCTATAGTATTTCCACAAACAATTGTTGCATTCGCACCAATTGAAGCACCTTGTTCAACTAATGTTTTAACATAGCTATCTCTTCTAACAATAGCACTTCTTGGATTTAATATATTGGTGAAAACCATCGAGGGGCCCAAAAAAACATTATCCTGACAAACAACACCTGAATAAATAGAAACATTATTTTGCACTTTCACATTCTTTCCTAAAACAACTTTCGGAGAAACCACCACATTTTGTCCAATATTGCATGAATCACCTATAATACAATCACTCATAACATGACTAAAATGCCATATTTTAACCCCATCACCAATTTGACATCCATCATCTATTACTGCTGTATCGTGTGAGAAATAGCTCATACTAATGCTTTATGTAATTTTTAAAATCATTGTGTTCCTTTTTATACAACTGATCTTCTGAAAGACTTAGAAAATAGTTGTAGGTAAGCTGTAACCCTTCATTTCTTAAAATTTTAGGAACCCAATTTAAAGTTTCTTTTGCTTTTGAGATATCCGGTCTTCTCTGTAAAGGATCATTTTCAGGAAGGGGTTTATAAATTACTTTCTGAGTAGTACCTGTAAGCTTTATAATTTCATTAGCAAATTCAGCAATGGAAATTTCATCTGGATTACCAATATTTACTGGATAAATCTCATTACTAAATAATAATTTCACTATTCCATCAACCAAATCATCCACATAACAAAAAGATCTTGTTTGTGAACCATCCCCAAAAATAGTTAAGTCCTCTCCTCTTAAAGCCTGTCCGATAAATGCAGGTAAAACTCTACCATCGTTTANACGCATTCTGGGTCCATAAGTATTAAAAATTCGNACAATTCGTGTNTCTAAACCATGAAAGCGATGATATGCCATAGTCATAGATTCTTGGAATCGCTTNGCCTCATCATATACTCCTCTNGGACCTATGGGATTAACATTTCCAAAATAATNTTCAGTTTGNGGATGAACCAAAGGATCACCATANACCTCACTTGTTGAAGCAACTAATATTCTAGCTTTTTTAGCTTTTGCTAGTCCCAATAAATTATGAGTCCCTAGAGAGCTAACTTTTAAAGTTTGAATAGGTATTTTAAGATAATCTATAGGACTTGCCGGAGAGGCAAAATGAAGAATGTAATCTAACTCATGATCAAATGAAACATATTGAGCTACATCGTGATGAATAAATTTAAAATTTGTATTTTTTTCTAAGTGCTCTAAATTGGAAAGACTACCAGTAATGAGATTATCCATGCCATAAACGGTATATCCATCATTAATAAAACGATCACAAAGGTGAGACCCCAAAAATCCAGCAGCACCAGTTATGAGAACATTTTTACGCATTATTTAGTAATTGTTTTTCTACCTATACTTTCATAGTGAAACCCTTTATCCTTCATAAAATCAAGCTCATACAAATTTCTTCCATCAAAGATAATTTTATCATTTAACAGCTCTTTAATTTTAGAAAAGTTTGGATTTCTAAAAACAG
The DNA here is from genome assembly GCA_002716065.1 of Crocinitomicaceae bacterium. GTDB lineage: Bacteria > Bacteroidota > Bacteroidia > Flavobacteriales_D > Parvicellaceae. The sequence continues at coordinate 28,507 of PAZE01000026.1, forward strand.
ACCATTCTGTTGCTATTAGCAATGCATCAGAATTGTCTAAAGCATCATATTGATTAGATGCATAATTTATTTTATCGCCAATAGTGTTTTTTATATTATCCATTGCTTCAGGATCAAAAGCAACTATCTGAGCACCCAATTTAGTCAACTCATCTATCATATATAAAGCTGGCGCTTCTCTAATATCATCTGTATCTGGTTTAAATGCTAAACCCCAAAGCGCCAATTTTTTTCCAGTTAAATCATTGCCAAAAAAGTTCTTTACTTTTTCAACTAACTTCAACTTTTGAACATGATTAACTTCTAAAACTGAATTAATGATTTTAAAATCATAATCTTCCTGCTTTCCTGAATTTGAAAGTGCTAAAACATCTTTTGGGAAACAACTTCCACCAAAACCTATTCCAGGGAACAAAAAGCGTTTTCCTATTCTTGAATCAGTGCCAATTCCTTTTCTTACCATATCAACATCTGCACCAATCAGCTCGCAATAATTAGCCACCTCGTTCATAAAGGTAATTTTAGTTGCCAGAAAAGCATTAGCGGCATACTTTGTAAGCTCTGCAGATTTTTCATCCATAAAAATAATTGGATTACCTTGTCTTACGAATGGTTTATATAATCTTTCCATAAGAACCCTAGCTTTTTCACTGGATGTTCCTACAACCACACGGTCAGGTTTCATAAAATCATCAACAGCAAAACCTTCTTTTAAAAACTCTGGATTAGAAACCACATCAAAATCAACTTTAGCATTTTTAGCAATTACAGCAGTAACCTTTTCTGCTGTACCTACTGGAACGGTACTTTTATCAACAATAACCTTGTAATCTGAAATTAATTTCCCTATGTTTTCTGAAACATCTAAAACATAACTCAAATCTGCAGATCCATCTTCTCCGGGAGGAGTTGGAAGTGCAAGAAAAATAATCTGTGCATCTTGAATACCTTCTTCCAAACTAAGAGAGAATTTTAATCTGTTTTGTTTAATGTTTCGTTGAAATATAACATCCAAATGAGGCTCATAAACAGGAACTATTCCCTTTCTCATTTTATCAACCTTATCTTTATCAATATCAACACATATTACATCATTACCAGTTTCAGCTAAACATGTTCCTGTAACCAATCCTACATATCCACTACCTATTACTGCTATTTTCATTTATTTATAAATTCAATTACAGATTCTACAATATATTGTTGTTGTTCGATACTAAGTTCAGTATGCATTGGAAGAGAAAAAACTCTAGATGTCAACCAATTAGTATTTTCCAAATTTCCACACTTATTGTCAATATCATAAAACATTTTCTGCTTATGAGCAGGAACCGGATAATAAATCATTGCCGGAATATCTTTTTGAGCTAAATAAGCCACTAAATCGTCTCTATTAATTTCATCACTCAGCTTTAAGGTGTATTGATGAAAAACATGATTAGTGTTGTTAGCTCTATAAGGAATTGTAAGCTGTTCGATATTTTCAAAAGCAGCATCATAAAAGTCAGCTGCTGTATTTCTTCTTAAAATATAGCGATCCAACTCTTTTAACTTAATTCTAAGAACAGCCGCCTGAATAGAATCCAATCTAGAATTACACCCTACTCTATCGTGATAATACCTTTTACTCTGACCATGATTAGCAATCATTCTTAATTGAATAGCCAAATCATCATCGTTGGTACATATTGCTCCACCATCTCCATAACAACCTAAATTTTTAGAAGGGAAAAAACTTGTACATCCAACATTACCAATAGTTCCTGTTTTCATTAAAGTTCCATTCATGCTATAATCACAACCAATAGCTTGAGCATTATCTTCAATAACGAATAAGTTGTGCTTTTTTGCAATTTGCATAATTGGTTGCATATCACAAGCCTGACCATATAAATGCACTGGAACAATTGCCTTGGTTTTTGAAGTAATCGCTTTTTCAATTGCAGAAACAGAAATGTTAAACGTATCTGGTTCACAATCCACAAAAACTGGTTTTAGGCCAAGTAAACCAATAACTTCCGTAGTAGCAATATAAGTATACGATGGAGTGATTACCTCATCTCCAGGCTTTAATCCTAGACCCATCATTGAAATCTGAAGAGCATCAGTGCCATTTGCGCAAGTAATAACATGCTTAACACCTAAGTAAGTAGCCAATTCTTGCTGAAATGATTTTACATCTGGCCCATTAATAAATTGGGCAGAAGAAACAACATCCATAATCGCTTTATCAACGGAAGATTTAATAGCCTTATACTGCTCAGACAAATCAACCATCTGTATTTTCTTCATTTTTCCCATTAAAAGTTGTTGTTTTGGAGTGCGAATATAAGTATATCTTATAAGAGCATAAACATTATTTAACTGAATTTGTGATACTTAAATGAACTATTATTCGTTTTATTGTCTTTATCTTTGAATATGATAAAATTTTTAACTCCTTTTTTCTTTTTTTTAAGCCTTGGAATTACAGCTCAAAACATTAAAGATTCCTGTATATCAGTCCCTGTTTTTTCCTTTAGCTATGGGCATCAATTTCCATTTGGAGATTTACATAACAGATTTGGGAGCAATAATAATGTCGGTTTTTCGGGCGGATACAAACTAAAATCCAACTGGTTATTTGAGTTTTCTACTGATTTTATTTTTGGAACAAATGTTAAAGACACTACAATAGTAGATCATCTTCAAAACAATCAAAACTGGATAATTAATCAACTAGGTGAAGAGGGCATTATCTTAATTCAACAAAGAGGACAAGTTTTTTCATTCAAAGCAGGCAAAGTTTTTGACATAATTGGTCCTAACCAAAATTCTGGTCTAATTTTTAAATTAGGAGTAGGTTGGTTAAGACACAAAATCAGGGTAGACAATCAATACAACAGAATTCCTCAGCTATCTCAAGAAAATCTTGTGTATTACGATAGATTAACATCTGGCCTTCAATTGTCACAATTTATTGGTTACCAACACATGAGCAACAATAGGCTAACTAATTTTTACTTTGGATTCGATTTTTTACAAGGATTTACTAAAGGGAGAAGAGATTATCAAATAGATTTGATGGGGCCTGCAAATGAAAAAAGAATAGACTTACTTTGGGGAATTAAATTTGGATGGATAGTTCCCGTTTTCAGACAAGCACCAAACGACTTTTACTTAAACTAAATGAAGTTTCTTTACAATATTGGCATTAAAGCTTATGGAATTGGGATACTTTATGGGGCTCTTTTACATAGTAAAAAAGCTAAACAATGGATAGAAGGAAGATTACAATGGCAGAAAAAGCTAGAAGCTATAAAAGTCAATAAGCCCATTTGGATTCATGTTTCTTCTTTGGGAGAATTTATTATGGCAAAACCATTAATTGAACATCTTCTAGATAGCTATAAAGACAAAAAAATACTACTTACATTTTTAGCCCTTCTGGGTTTTTAAACACAACCATTGATCATAAAAGAATCATAAAACACTATCTCCCATTAGACACCCCTTCAAACGCCCAAAAATTTATTCAACTAACCAACCCTTGTATTGCCATCTTTGCAAAATATGACTTTTGGTTTAACTACCTATTAGAGCTTCAAAAAAAGTCAATTCCAACAATTGTTTTTTCAGCTAATCTTAAAAGTAACCAACTCTACTTTAAAAAAGGATTTAAATGGCAAAAGAAGATACTTCAGAACTTTTCAAAAATACTGGTTATAAACAAAAATGTTCAACAATATCTCAAAAATGAAGGCTTTACAAATAGTCTTGTTTGTGGAGATACAAGATTTGACCAAGTTGGAATCAATTCTGAAGCAAATCTTTCTGATATTATTGAATTTATAAATAACAGAACCTGTATTGTTATTGGATCATCTTGGAATAGGGAAGAAAAATTAATTCAAAAAGTTTATCCTGAAATTTCAGGTTTTGCAATCATTGTTGCTCCCCACAACATTTCAGAAAATAGAATATTGGAAATAGAAAAAACTTTCCAAAACAACACAATTAGACTATCAAAAATTAAAGAAAACAACAAATCCAATCCAATATTAATTATAGATAGTATTGGATTACTTTCTCAGATATATCAACTTTCTGATATTGCACTAGTTGGTGGAGGTTTTTCAGGAAAATTGCACAATATTTTAGAACCTGCAGCTACAAACAATGTTGTGCTATTTGGACACAACTACAACAACTATCCTGAAGCAGAAGAATTAATTTCAAAAAAGGGTGCTTTTTCTATTAATAAAGAAAAAGATTTAGCAACTCTTTTAGAAATAATTAAAGATGTAAATCAAATGAAATGCTATAAAGAAAAAGCACTAGATTACGTTATTAAAAACAAAGGAGCTACCAAAATAATCCTTAATGAAATAAAAAAATTAATTTAACTATTCTACTACCTCAGCATCCTCAAGAATGTAGTTGAGTTGATAAATATCATCAGCATTTAATCTAAGCTTTCCTTTAAAAGTAATCACTTGGTCCATTCTTAATCCATCATATTGTTTTAACAATTGAATTTCCATTACAGATTCTGGTCCTGCCTGTCCACAGAAAAAACAAGAGCTATATGGATTAGCAGAAAGAACATAGTAATCTTGAACAATATCTACAGGGATAACAAATCCTCTTATTTGAATTTCTTTTCCATCTAATGAACTTATATTTTTACCAAATTTAGGAACCATGTAATAGGCTTGAAATTCTTCAGACCATACATCTTCAAATTCAACGTCTTTAAGAACTTCCCATGTTATAATAGTTTGAGAAAAACCCGAAAGCCCTGTAAACATTAAAAGTATGACTAAATATTTTTTCATAATTCATTAGTAGACAAAGTCTTGGATATGTCTATTTTATATGCTTTATATGCTGGGTATAAAGCAGAAATCATACCAATAATTACTGCTCCTAGTAAAAGCCACCATTCAATTTCAAGCCATAGAAACCCAGTAAAATCATAGTGATAACTCTCACTCAAATAAATAGAAAAAATTTCCATTCCAACATGACTAATTAACAAACCTAAAACATAACCAATTAAAGACAAAATAAGTCCTTCAAACAAAATGGAGATAAAAACTTGACCTTTACCAGCTCCTGCAACTCTCATAAGAGCAATTTCATACTTTCTGTCTTTAAGGGAATTAAACATAGCAACAAACATGCTAAATGCAGCAATTACAACTACCAAAAGGGACATGTTTTTTAGTACTGAAATAGCAGGTTGAATAAGCTGAATTAATTGTTGAATTTCAATCGAAGGTTCTGCCCCCATCATTCCATCAGAATTATTAGCCATTGCTGGAACTGTAAACTTTCCTCTAGGTGATCCATACTGCACCAATAAAGAAGTAATTTCTAATTGCTTTTTATCTAACCCATTTAAAATTTTCAATGGATCTAAATCATCATGATGATCATGGTGATCATGGTCGTGATGGTCATGGTGGTCGTGATGGTCGTGACTTTCAACTTCTTCTTTAGATTTTAAATCAAAAGATCCTTTTTCTTTTTCTTCTAATCCATGAACTACCCATACACTCTCTATTGAAGTAAGAATTAAATTATCTAATACAGAATTATTTCTTTTTAATACACCAACAACTTTGTAACTAAACTCATCATGTGAATGAACCGACTCCCCTATTCCATGAGCACCAACAAACTGATCGTTTAATCTCAAACCCAACTTATTAGCCACAGTGCTACCTATTACCACTTCTAAAGGCTGATTCCACTTTCTACCTTCTAAAATTTCACCTAAATACAATGAATCAATGTAATCATGATTTGTTCCAACAATTCTGTAGGTTTTATAATTATCTCCTAAAGATATAGGAACAGCACGCTTCACAAATGGATGATTTCGAATCAAAGAAGTACTAGCATAATTAATATTTCCTGTAGGCTGATCAACTTGATAGACGTTGCACAAAACCAACTGCAATCGACTTCCTTTTGCCCCAACTACTAAATTTATTTCAGCAGCATTTTTTTCAAATTTTTCATTGATTTGATAAAAAGTAAGTAACGTAATTAGAATAATTACAATTCCAGAACTTATTAATAAAACTGAAAGCCCACTTGATAAGGGTCGAGAAACGATATTTTTCCAACTTAACTTTAAAAGCATTACATCTCTATTACATTTGAAAATACTTCTTTTAATCATTGATCATGCGTTACAATAACCAACGTTGCATTCTGAGCTTCTGCAGTTGATTTTAATAAATTAATTACCTTTTTGCATGAAGAATCATCTAAAGAAGAGGTGGGCTCATCAGCCAAAATTAGTTTTGGGTAATTTAGCAGTGCCCTTGCAATTGAAATTCGTTGCTTTTCTCCCTCACTTAGCTGAAAAACCTTAGCTTTAAGCTTATGCATTAAACCAACTTTTTCTAATGCATTACATACTCTATTTTTATCTTTTTTTAACCCAGACAACTTTTGATTCAACAACAAATTATCTTCAACAGAAAGAGATTTTACAAAATGATGTACTTGAAAAATAATCCCAATATTTCTTCCTCTAAAAGCATCTATGCTGGATGAGGGAAGGTTGTAGATGTCTTTATTATCAATAGATACATTTCCTTTAGAAGGTTGAAGTAATCCAGACAAAATATGAAGAAGAGTTGTTTTACCACAACCACTTTCCCCAATTACAAGCACCTGATCTCCCTGGTTTAGGGTGATGTTATTAAAAACCAGTTCACTTTCTTTGGAATAAGAATGGGCTATGTTGCTTGTTTTAATCATTAATAACTTTAGTCTTATTTTTAAGTGAAAGTACTATAAATACTATTCCCGCAAAAACAGCAGGTATACTTAACCACTGGCCCATGTTAAATACCACTTCAGCATTAAGCGTTTGGTTTTCTTTATAAAACTCAATAATAAATCGTGCTCCAAAATTAAGCGACAAAAATAAACCAAAAATTAAACCTTGATACTTGTGCCATTTTTTCTTCCAATAGCCCCAGAATAGTAGTAAGAAAATAATCAGATAACTTACTGCTTCAATAAGCTGAGTTGGCACTCTTGGAATAACACCTATTTGAGTAAGTATAGCATTTTCTTCAGCAATTAGCCTAGGATAATTATCATCAACTGGTAAAGCAAAAAAGTGTTTATCTGTTGATTCATGATTTTGTTGATTTACATAAATAAACGTTTGATAAGCATTGTTCAGCATTGAGGCCTCAGAAATATTATAATTTATTTTTAAATCAGCAATTGGATAAGTAAACCCATCTATTTCAATAGTATCCGAAGTTTTTTCAATTTCTATGGAATTGTTGTCTACTTTAAAAATTCTAGCAATGGATTTTTTTGCTTCATGCTGGAAAAAAAAGGCGTTTTCAGATTCACTTTTATGACCAATTATTTCAGAGTTCATTAAATTTCCTATTCGAATAAAACAAGCTGCAATTGCTACAGTAACAACGACCTTATCTAGAGCCCATAAAACTGATTTTTTAGAAATTCTTTTTGAAAAAAGCCATATCGCAAAAACAATGGCTATTGCTGCACCATGACTAGCTAACCCGCCCTTCCATACCATTGGAATCTCAATCAAGTTTTTTGAATAATACTCCCAATCGTAAAAGAAAACATGCCCAAGTCTAGCACCAATAATGGTGGCAACAACTGTATAAACAAGTATCTTATCCAACCATTTTTCAGGGCAATTTTCATTATCCATCATTTTTTTCATTAGGTAATGTCCCAGAAAAAAGGACACCCCAAACAAAAGACTGTAGTATCTTAGTTCGATAAAACCTTCATACAAATTAGGGCTAACATCCCAAGAAATAAACAATGATTGCAACATAATAATAAAGCTCCGTAAATTTATACAAATCTAACAACCATTTGCAATCAATAAATACAAGAACTGTTAATTCTGCATTTAAAAAAAGATAACTTTACGATATAGAAAACACAAAAATCAAAATTGAAGCTTCTACACAAATATTTTCCAATTACAAATTGGATTTCTAGCTACAAATTAAGCACGCTAAAAAATGATTTACCCGCTGGATTAAGTGTTGGAATCGTTCTTATCCCTCAAGGAATTGCTTATGCAATAATTGCCGATATTCCTCCAATTTATGGATTGTATACTGCGCTAATCCCTCAACTAGTTTATGCAGTTTTTGGTACTTCAAGACAATTATCCGTAGGACCAGTAGCTATGGATTCGCTAATTGTTGCTGCTGGTGTATCGGTTATTGCATCGGCAGGAACTGATTACTATTTAGCCATGGCAACTCTTTTAGCATTTATGATGGGTGCTATTCAATTTCTTTTTGGTTTTTTTCGATTAGGGTTTCTTGTTAATTTCTTAAGTAAACCAGTAATTAGTGGGTTTACCTCTGCTGCTGCACTAATTATTGGACTTAATCAAATCAAACATATTACTGGAACAGAAATTTTAAGAAGTAATAAAATTCAAGAGCTCATTTACAATATAATTCAACACATTAGTGATTTCAGTATACTAAGTATAGGCTTAGCATTTTTTGCTCTTACTATTATTTTAATCTTTCAGTTTAAAAAAATTAAATTCCCTTCCGCTTTAGTTGTGGTTACCCTGGGCATACTTCTTGTTTTCTTCTTTAAACTTAACCTTCATGGTGTTAAAATAGTAGAAACAATTCCTGCTGGATTACCCGATTTTAAAATTCCTGAATTTAACCAAGCAAATATTCAAAAGCTGTTGTACCTATCATTTACCCTCTCATTAATTGCTTTTATGGAAGCCATTTCAATTGCCAAAGCAATTGAAGATAAAAACAGGACTTCTCATGTTAAAGCAGATCAAGAGTTAATTGCTTTAGGACTTGCTAATGTTATTGGTTCATTTTTTCAAACTTATCCAGCAACAGGAGGGTTTTCTCGAAGTGCAATAAACGACCAATCAGGTGCAAAAACACCGATGTCTTCAATAATTTCTGCTGGTGTTGTTGCATTAGCTTTACTGTTTCTTACAGACCTATTTTATTTTCTACCCAAGCCTATTTTAGGTGCCGTAATTATTGCAGCTGTTATTAGATTAATTGATTTTAAATACCCTGTTGAGCTTATTAAATATAAAAAGGATGAATTCTTTATGCTATTTACAACCTTTATAGTTACTCTTACAATTGGCATTTCTGAAGGGATTATTACTGGTGTTATTATATCTTTAGCACTGCTTATATTTAGAAGTGCAAAACCACATATTGCTGAATGTGTTCAAGTTGAGGGAACCAATCAATTTAGAAACAAAAGTAGATTTGAAAACACCAAAGAAAGAGAAGATGTACTAATTTTTAGATTTGATGGTCAGCTTTATTTTGCCAATTGCCAATATTTCAAACAGCAGCTTCGAATAATGATTAACGCAAAAGGGGATCAACTAAAACACATTATCTTAAATGCAGAATGCATCAATCACATAGACTCTTCAGCTATTAAACTTCTTAAACAACTAATTCTAGACTTAAAAGAGGACAACATTAATTTTATAATTTCAGGAACAATTGGACCAGTTAGAGACACCCTATTTAAAAGCAAACTAATTGAAGTTATTGGTAAAAACATGATGTTCTCCAATGTTGAAAAAGCCATTTATTATATCGATAATCAAATTAATATGTCCGATAATACCAACAATAAAATTGCAACACAAACCAACAAATAAGTTACATTTGCAATCCTAATTCGTATACCATGAAAATAGAACAAATTTATACTGGATGTTTAGCTCAAGCTTCTTATTATATTGAAAGCAATGGTGAAGCTGCTATTATTGACCCTCTAAGAGATATAGACATCTACTTAGAAAAAGCCAAAAATAACAATGCTGAAATAAAATATATTTTTGAAACACACTTTCATGCGGACTTTGTTAGTGGTCATATTTCTCTTTCAAAAATTACAAATGCTTCAATTATTTTCGGCCCAAATGCTGATCCTAAATTTGATGCAATTATCGCTAGTGAAGGTGACGAATTTAAGCTTGGAAAAACAACCATTAAAACGATTCATACACCTGGCCACACACTAGAAAGCACATCTTTTCTACTATTAGATGAGCATAAAAACGCACATTCGATTTTCACTGGAGACACCTTGTTTTTAGGTGATGTTGGTATTCCTGATGTTGCTCAACGATATCAAGGTGTTTCTAAAGAAGAATTGGCTGGAATCTTATATGATTCAATTAACAATAAAATAAAGCCTTTAGACAGTAAAATCACGGTATATCCAGGACATGGTGCAGGTTCTGCTTGTGGCAAAAACATGATGAAGGAAACGGTAGACTCACTAGGAAATCAAAAAATTGTCAACTACGCTTTAAACGGTAAATTTACCAAAGATGAGTTCATCAAAGAACTCACCGAAAACTTACCTGAACCTCCATCCTATTTTCCTTCTATCGTTAAAATGAATCAGGATGGGTATGATGACATTTCTGAAATATTAGATAGAAGTTTAATAAATCTATCTCCTGAAGAGTTTAAAAATGTCATTTCCTCAAAAAAAGCAGTAATCCTAGACACTAGAGATGCTAAAGATTTTTGTTCAGCTCATATTCCTGGGTCACTATTTATTGGCTTAAGCGGAAGCTTTGCTCCATGGGTAGGAATGTTAATTGAAAATGTAAATCAACCTATTGTTATTGTCTGTGAAGAAAATAAAGAACAGGAATCTATTTTAAGATTATCAAGAGTAGGGTACGATAATTGTGTTGGATTCCTAGAAGGCGGAATAAATGCTTGGACAAACAGTGGAAATGCTATCGAAAAAGTTGACTCTAAAAGTCCTTCAGAAATCAACAACTCCCTTTCAGAAATTGAACTAATTGATGTAAGAAGACCTGGAGAATACAATGCTGAACACATTGAAGGTGTAGAAAATATTCCGCTAGATTCTATTTTCAATTCAATGGATAAATATGAAGCTAAAAATACGTATCACTTACATTGTCAAAGTGGATATAGATCTGTTATAGCCGCTTCAATTTTAAAAGCTAACGGAATTAACAAGATTGTAAATATTAACGGTGGAATAAAGCTTATTAAAGAAACTACAGACTTTAATTATGTTACCAGTTCTTGTTCTTCTAATTCTTAAAACATATGTCTAAATTTAATGACTTAATTTATGGAGATACTCCTGTCCTATTAGATTTATATGCCAATTGGTGCGGTCCATGTAAAGTGTTGTCGCCTATTATAAAAGAAATTAAATCAGATTTCAATGACTCGTTAGTTATTTTAAAAATTGACGTTGATAAAAACACTGCTATTTCTGACAAATTTCAAGTTAAAGGAGTTCCTACTTTAATTTTATTTAAAAGTGGTAAGATTATTTGGAGGCAATCAGGATTACTAACAAAAAAAGAACTAAAGGCTATTCTACAAGAAAAAATAAAAAAAAACTAAATGTGTTGATCTAAAGGTGCTCCCTTTAAATTATCTGATTTATCTAACGAATTTTCTTTATTATCAAAAGCGTCTCTAAGTCCATTACCAAGAGTCATAAAAGCAAACACCAATACAATTATTGCTAACCCCGGAAGTAAAGCTAAATATGCCTTATCCGCATTCATTATTAAACCTTTATGTTGCTCTATCATAAAACCCCAAGAAGGCATAGGAATCTGAACTCCAATTCCTAAAAAACTTAACCCAGCTTCAATTAAAATAGCAGCAGCAAAATTAGAAGCACAAATAACAATTACAGGGCCAATTATATTTGGGAAAATATGCTTCCAAATAATCCTAAAATTGGAAAACCCTAAAGCATGTGAAGCAATAATAAATTCTTTTTCTCGAATAGATAAAATTTGCCCACGAACTATTCTAGCCAATTCAACCCACATGGTTAAACCTACAGCAAAAAAAATAGTGGTAAATCCTTTTCCAATTATTAACGTCAAGGAAATCACGAGAAGTAATCCTGGAATAGACCACACAAGATTAATAAACCACATAATTAAATCATCTACCCATCCTCTATAATAACCTGCTAAAGCTCCAAAAAGAAGACCTATTGAAAGAGAAATAAGAACTGCTATTACACCAACAGACAAAGAAACTATTGTTCCTGCCATTAGTCTACTAAGCATATCTCTTCCCTGTTTATCTGTGCCCAATAAATAGGTTTTAACAACAATATTATTATGAACAATATCATTAGCTAAATCAGAAATCGTTGTTTTTACTTTATCTCCATTAACTAAAGTCAACGAAATTGTGCCATCAGCAAAAACTTTATTATCAGAAATATCCTTAAAAGATAATGGATAAGCTACATCAATAATAGGATATGACTTGTATGTAGGATTTGCAGTAAAATCATCATTTGAATATTCCTCAACAACAATAAATTCTTTTTCAAATCGATAGTTATTAATAGGAATATATTTATAGCTATCTATCTGACCACCAAAAAATAATTTCCCAAAAAAAGAAACCTTTTTAACAGTTTCATTTCTTCTGATTTTTAACAATTTAACCTGTGCGCCTGGATTTAATCTTGAAATTTGTTGAATCTGATAATTGGCATTAACAGTAGCATCTGGACGTATGTTTGCTCCAAGAATACTAATTAACACAGCAATTAGAATTATAACTAAACCAACCATAGCTGCTTTATTGGATTTTAATTTTATCCAAGTATTCATAACAAATTATAGCTGAATTTTATAACCATATCACTAAATAGATCTTCCCTTCCAATTGGTAGTTCTAAAAATAGAACATGCTAAGACAATCAACAAATGAAAAGGATAAAAAAGATAGGTGAGTGCAACCTTCACAATTGAATTGAAGGAAAATGAAAAATTTTTATTTAATGACAACAATAAAACATCAAGAAAGAATTTACTAAGCAAAATAAATGACAGTGAAATTAAATAAGAATTCAGCAAATGATAACAACAAATAGGAATTAGCGTAAGATTACAAAGCACAACAATCCCACCAACAAAAAATGACGCTTTATTGTTAACACTTTTCATTTTAGTTGCCCACCTAACAGCCCTGAAAATCATTTCTTTATATGAACTAGGAGGAGTTGTATAAACGTTTAATTCCTTTTGATTAAATCCAGCTATTAAACTCCTATTATGAGCAACAACCTTTTCAAGTAAAAACAAATCATCTCAAGATGGTAAATTATAATTTGACTTATATGGATCTAATTCAAGAAATAAATTTCGATCATAAATAATTCCTGCACCATTTGCCAATAATGGCTTATTGTAACCAAGACAGGAATACGTAATAGATGCTAAAATTGAAGCTTCAATAGAAGACAGAAAAAAACCCCTACCAAATTCTGATACAGGAAGTAAATACATTTGTTTACCCTTTTGCAAGTTAGATTCAAAATCATTTAAAAAATTGGGAGCTATATGAGAGTCCGCATCTAATGTGAAAATCCAGCGTGTTTTTGCATGATTAACACCATATTCAATTGCCATTTTTTTGCCATGCATATTTTCAGGTAAATCAAGTAGCGTATTTTTCTTATTGAATGATGAAATCCATTTTTTTAAAAACTCAAAAGAACCATCATCAGAATGATCATTTATAAAAATTATCATTAAATCAGAATTAGTATCATCAAGGTTTTTTAAAGCTTTAAGCAAATTATTCCAACGCAGAAGTTCGTTTCGAAATGGAATTACAATTGTTATTGAAAGGTCCTCATCTAAAGTTATAGTCTTTCTTTTACTTAATTTCAAATAGCCTAATAAAAGAGCACCCCAGATAATTAAATAGACAAAAAAAGGTATGTAAAGAATAAAAATCAAATGGATTTGAATTTATTAATTATCAAAATAAGTCCTCCAATTAATGAGGAAACACCAACATTAATTAACCAAACAAAAAAAGAAATTAAAGGACCTATTAAACCAAGAGGTGTTGCCGCTGTTAAATAAAGTGCAAGCGCTTCTCTTGTACCAAAATTTCCTAAAAAAGGAGAAGGTATAAATGTAACAATGCCATATAAAATCCCAACAAATACTAAAACATCTAAGTAACTAAAATCAACATTAAAATAAAAAACTAGTAATAAATATTGAAAGTAGAATACTAAAAATCGAGAAACAGAAAGAACAAATATTTTAATTTTTAGCTCATTGCTAATTTCACTTAAGTAGGATAATCTCTTTATATATCTTCCAAAAAAAGGCCAACGTTCAAACAACTTCAAAACTAAAAATGGGTATGCAAAAATTAAAGTTAACGCAACAAAAAGAAGCACAAAAGCAAACTGTAGAAATGACAAAACATAAAGATCAACATTAAATATTTCCTGATTAACATTTTTTATAAGTAAAAATGCTAATAGACCAAAAAATACAGTTGCCATAAGTTGACTTAGATTACCAACAGCAGTAAGGGCAGTAATTTTTAATTTACTAAACTTTTTTAAAACAACAATTCTTCCTATAAATGTGCCCACACGATCAGGTGTAAAAAAAGCAGTGAAATTGCCAACATAAACTGCTTTTAAAGCAATTATTAAGGAGATTCTTTCATTTTCAAACAAAAGAAGTTGAAACTTTAATGCCTCAAAAAACCAGTTTAAAAACTGCAAAGCAAGAAGAAAAATACAGTAAACAAAAAAGCGCGATGAAAATAAATCAATTTTAAGATGGATTAGCTCCTGTTTTCTATTTTCAAAAACTACACATAAAAAATAAATTGCTAATAAGAAAAAGGATAAGGAAATTAAAAAAAGGAGTTTATTATGTACTTTTAATTTTTCGATGGTATATGAATTTTATACATCAACAAATGTAAGTCTTTGAATTGATAGATTTTGATAAAATCATATTAGGAATTGATCCAGGAACAAATATTTTAGGATTTGGAATTATTGGAATTAAAAAAAATGAACCTTCAATTATAAGTTCTGGTGTAATTCGACTAAATAAGATTTCTAATCATGAGCTAAAGCTAAAGAGCATTTTTGAAAATGTATCTGAATTAATTGAAAAATATCTTCCAGATGAAGTAGCTATTGAGGCCCCTTTTTTTGGCAAAAATGTACAATCTATGCTAAAGCTTGGAAGAGCGCAAGGCGTTGCAATGGCAGCAGTTTTAACCAAAGATATTCCCATACAAGAATACTCTCCAAGAAAAATTAAAAAAGCAATAACTGGGAATGGAGCATCAAGTAAAGAACAGATTGCTCAAATGCTTAAAACCATTCTTAAAATGAAAGAAATTCCAAAATTATTAGACGCTACAGATGGTTTAGCAGCTGCACTTTGTCATTATTATCAAACCAATACTATTGAAGGAGAAAAAAACTACAGTAGTTGGAAATCTTTTGTAAAACAGAACCCAAAAAGAACCAACTAACGATTAATTAACTCTGCAATTTTCACAAAGTCATCGTGAGATAATTTTAATTTTTCTTTTGAAAAGTTCATATCTGAAACTGAATTCATTGGAATCAAATGAATGTGAGCATGCGGAACTTCTAATCCAATTACACTTACCCCTATTCTTTCACAATCAATTGCTTTTTCTATTTTTTTAGCAACCCCCTTAGAAAAAATCATAAGTTCACCCAATAAATCATCTGGCAAATCATATATGTAGTCAATTTCTTTTTTGGGGATTACCAATGTATGACCAACAGCTAAAGGCATAATATCAAGAAATGCAAAAAAATGCTCATTTTCAGCAATCTTGTAAGAAGGAATTTCACCAGAAATAATTTTGGAAAATAGAGTTGCCATTATCTTGAAATATCAATTATTTCAAATTGCATAACACCTCCAGGAGTTTGAATATCAGCAATCTCCCCTTTTTCTTTCCCTAATAATCCTTTAGCTATAGGCGATTTAATAGAGATTTTCTTTTGACTTAAATCTGCTTCATTTTCTGCTACTAGAGTATAGGTTATTTCCATACCATTTTTAATATTCTTAATGGTAACCTTTGATAAAATCAAAACTTTTGAGGCATCTAGCTTACTATCATCAATTAACCTTGCTGTAGATAATTTATTTTTCAAATTAGCTATCCTAGCTTCAAGCATACCTTGAGCTTCTTTAGCAGCATCGTATTCTGCATTTTCAGAAAGATCACCCTTATCTCTTGCTTCAGCAATTTGTTGAGATATTTTAGGTCTTTCAATGGTCTCAAGCTGTTTTATCTCATCCTTTAAATTTTGCAATCCTTCTTCTGTATAATAACTTACTTGTGACATAATTTTGACATTTAATATTCTATAAAACAAAGAAAATCCGCCAAAAGCGGACTTTCTAAACATTTTCCAGGGCAAATATAGTGATTTTTAGAAATTAAAATGTATCTAAATCTGGTGGTCTTAACACCCCAAACCATTTCAACACACGCTCACATCCTCCTTCAACCTTTATGTGTATTAAATACACTCCACTCGCTATTGGAATATTCGCATAGTTCTTTAAATCCCAATCTATGTACGTTACCGGGCTGTCCTTCTTATATTTTCTTACAAGCATACCATTAACAGTGTATATATCAATAGTACAAACATGGGGTAAATTGGTAATCTTAACAATGTTGTCCAATTTATCTTGCTCGTAATTAGAATAAGCATAATACGGATTAGGAACTACATTCAATAGCTCACATGCACTATCTGCTGACGCAGCATCATTAGTCACCACCGCTATGTCATCCATCTTAAAGGTATAATATGGATCCCAGTTGTTCTGTGCTGCATCCCATCCACTCATGTTTTCTCCCATCTCTATATATGGCGATGCAACTCTTAACTTAATCTTTACATCGGTCTCTATGAA
>PAZE01000027.1 GCA_002716065.1 Crocinitomicaceae bacterium
AAGAATAGGTATACATCATATCATCTATACCACCAATATCACCAAGCTTCAAAAGTACAGGAGTCAGTATATTACTCAAAGCCGTGGTTGCTGTTCTAGCCGCCCTAGAGGCAATATTTGGCACACAATAATGAATAACGCCATGTTTTTTAAACGTTGGTTTTTCATGTGTGGTAATCTTTGAAGTTTCAAAACATCCTCCCTTGTCAATACTAACATCAACAATAACTGAGCTTTCTTTCATGTCTTTAATCATTTTCTCAGAAACTACACAAGGAGTTCTTCCATGAGGAACTCTTAATGCTCCGATAGCTACATCACATCTTCTTAAAGCTTTTGATAACACTTTGGGTTGAATTACAGAAGTGAAAACTCTTTGTCCTAAATCCCTTTGTATTCTTCTTAGCTTTGCAACAGAGTTGTCAAAAACTTTAACAGAAACGCCAAGGGATAAAGCTGCCTTTGCAGCAAATTGACCTACTGTACCTGCCCCAATAATTACTACTTCAGGTGGAGTTATTCCAGCAACTCCCCCAAGCATTAATCCCTTGCCATTATTGGCATTACTCATTAATTCTCCAGCAATTAAAATTGAAGTAGTACCTGCAATTTCTCCCATTGAACGAATTACAGGAAAAACCCCTTCTTCATCTTCAATATAATCCCAGGCTATAGCAGTAATTTTTTTGGTGATTAATTTTTTTAAGGCATCTCCAGGTTGAACAGTAAGTTGTAAGGCAGAAAACAAGATCTGCTTGTGTTTCATTAAGGAGATTTCTTTTATTGATGGAGGAGTTACTTTAAGAATAATATCAGATTCATAAACTTCTTCTGGAGAATAGACAATTTTAGCTCCAGCCTCACTAAAGTCGTTATCTGTAAAATTGGCATTTGCACCAGCATTGGTTTCTATTACTACCTTATGTCCATTAGAAACTAAAAGATTTACAGCTTCAGGAACAAGTGCAACTCTTTGCTCTTGAAATTCAGTTTCCTTAGGAATTCCAATATATAAGCTTTGTTTTTTTTTGCCTACTTCAAGCATTTCTTCTTGAGGTAACATAGCAGCTTCTCTTGCAAGAGATTTAAGGGCATCTCCGGATGAAATCATAGTGTAATTGTTATTGTTCTGTAAGTATTATGTGGCTCAATTTTTACCTCTACGAACTTATTTGGCAAAAGGTTTTGAATTTTATCTGCCCATTCAATAAAGCATGGTGATCCTGAGTAGATAATTTCATCTAATCCACTTTCAATAGCCTCGTTTTGATTGTTTAATCTATAACAGTCAAAATGAAAAACATCTCCGATTTTAGTGCTTTTGTAGCTGTTTACAATGGCATATGTAGGAGAAGAAGCTGGTTCAGTTTCTAGAAGATTACACACAACTCCGATTAATGTGGTTTTTCCGGAACCCATATTACCTTTAAAAGTAAAAACCGAATGGTCGTTTATTAATGACACGATTTTTTTTGCGGGCTTTATTAAATCATCTACAGTATGTGCTTTGTAAGAATAGATATAAATTAGGGTTTGTTTAATATGTATAAAATTTCATCTTTATGAAGTCTGTAGCTTTCTTGTTTTGATTGCTCAATATGCTTGTGGTAATCAAATGCTTCAACCTTAAATCCAACATCTGATAATTTATTTGGATAGTCTAAACCATAAAGTCTTACATGATCTTTTTGCCAATAGTGTTTTTCACGATCTTCTAAAGATGTAATGCTTTTATCTTCGTATGTTTCTTTCCTATTCCAATCAATGGGAACTTGAAAAATCCCCCAACCTCCAGGTTTAAGTACTCTATAAAGTTCTTTCATACATTGTTTGTCGTTTTCTACATGTTCCAAAACATGATTGCAAAAAACAACATCAAACGAATTGTCTTTTAGAGGAATTTTATGAAGATCAAAGTGTAAATCTGCAATTGGTGATTCTAAATCTCCAGTGACATAAGTAAGGTTTTTTTGTTTCTTAAACAACTTGTGAAAGCATTGTTCAGGAGCAATGTGCAATAGCTTAAGGTGTTGTTTTTTAAAAAAGTCGCTGTGGTTTTCTAGATAATACCACATTAATCGATGCCTTTCAAGTGTTAAATCATATGGGCAAAGAACATTTTCTCTATGTACCACTTTTGATCCATAGGAAAGAAACTTTCTGTACGACTTTTTACAAACTGGACAATAAACATTATTGCCCTTGTATAGTAAAGGCGCAACAAGTTTAAATAAATAGCTCAATCTTATCAAAAGTGGCCTGGGAAGCGTATTTAATAAATATTTATATAATGATTTCATTAGCTATTTAATAAATCGTCAATTTTCTTAGAATAATCGAAAGAATCATCTAAATAAAATTGAAAAGAAGGAGTTTTTCGAAGCTGATGTCTTAATGTTTTTCCAATTTCATAGCGAATGGTAGTTGAAAGGCCTAAAATATTTTCAAATACTTCTTGGGGGTTTTTAGTCCCAAAAATACTTAAGTAAACTTTTGCAATAGAAAGGTCTGGGCTTAAGCGAATAACAGTTACACTTACCATTGCTCCTTTGCAGATGGTTCTGGATTCTTTATGAAAATAGCTACCCAACTCTTTTTGCAGTAGGCTGGCTATTTTTTCTTGTCTAATGTTCATGAAGGCAAATTTATATAAAACCTTTTAACTCTACAGTTATATATTCAATTGGTGTAAATTATAGGATACATAAGAATATTTTTAGTTCCATAATAGTATCTTTGAGCACGTTTGAGAATCGTAAATGATTGAATTTTTAAAAATACTTACTCTCGTAAAGGGTTATTACAAGCACGCAGCATTAAATGTTTTTTTTAATGTTCTGGGGATGCTGTTTTCAGCTTTTTCTATCATTTTGCTAATACCTATTATGGAAATCCTTTTTAATCAGGATGGCAAAGTTCAAAAAATATTAGAGAACAAACCAGTTACGGATTTTTTTAGTGATGGCTATTCTTTGAAAGAGCATGGTTTTTACTTTTTAGCTGAGCAAATTCAGCTTAATGGTTCAGCAGTTGTTTTAATGTACGTCTGTATTATGGTGGTACTGTTTACTTTTTTGAAAAACGCTTCTATTTATTTTGCACTTTATTTTATTGCTGTTATTCGAAATGGAGTGATTAAAGACTATAGAAATACCATGTATAGTCAAATTTTAAATTTACAGCTGTCTTTTTTTAGTGAAGAGAAAAAAGGAGATATCATATCCAAGATGACCAACGATTTAAAGGAGGTGGAATGGTCTATTTTAAAATCCATTGAGGCCACTTTTAGAGATCCCTTAAATATTGTAATTTATTTTGTGATTTTAATATGGATGAGTCCAGAACTTACATTGTTTTTGGCTGTTTTTTTCCCAATTGCTGGTGTGATGATTGGTTTTATTGCTAAAAGATTAAGGGGGAATGCTACGAAAGGACAATCTAAATTGGGTGATTTAATAGCTTTTTTAGAAGAGTCCATTTCTGGGCTTAGAATAATTAAAGGATTTAGTGTAGAAGAAAAATCTATTAGACGATTTGATCAGCTTAATAAAGAGTATAATCGACTGATGATTAAAATGTACAGAAAAGCAGATTTAGCCTCTCCAATGAGTGAGTTTTTAGGAATAACGCTCATTGCAGCTGTTTTGTGGTATGGAGGATTATTGGCAATTGATGGAAATATAGATGGATCTTTTTTCATTGCTTATATTGCCTTTTTATCACAATTAATCTCTCCTTTTAAGGCAATAACCAAGGCCTATTCAAATGCCCAAAAAGGTTTGTCGGCAATTAACAGGATAAAGGATATTACTGATGCTGAAGTATTAATTTTTGACCAACCAGATGCTAAAAACATTAAATCCCTTAATTCAGATATTTCTTTTTCCAATGTCTCATTTAAATATGAGAAAGATTGGGTTTTGAATGATATTTCATTAGAACTTAAAAAAGGACAAACCATTGCTTTAGTTGGTCAGTCTGGATCAGGTAAAACGACTCTAGCAGATTTATTGCCAAGATTTTATGAGCCTCAAAAGGGGCAAGTTAAAATTGATGATGTTCCGATTAATGAGCTGTCTTTAAAAAGTCTGCGTTCTCTACTTGGGATAGTTACTCAAGAAAGTATTTTATTTAACGACACTATCTTTAACAACATCGCATTTTCTGTTGAGAATGCGTCTAAAGAAGATGTTGAGAATGCTGCAAAAATTGCCAATGCTCATGATTTTATTATGTGTTTTGAAAATGGGTACGATTCTATTGTTGGAGATGGTGGTGGGAAATTATCTGGAGGACAAAAGCAACGTATTGCCATTGCAAGAGCGGTATTAAAAAATCCTGATGTTTTAATTTTGGATGAGGCAACATCAGCATTAGATACTGAAGCTGAAAAACTTGTACAGCAGGCACTTCATCGATTAATGAAAAACAGAACTTCTTTGGTTATCGCACATCGTTTATCTACTATTCAACATGCAGATTGTATTCTGGTAATGAATAAGGGTGAAATTGTAGAAAGAGGAACTCATCAAGAGTTGATTGAAAAGGATGGAGTATACAATCGTTTAATACAGATGCAATCTTTTTCTTAAATGGTAAAACCAAAAAAACATTTAGGACAGCATTTTTTAAAAGATGAATCCATAAGTAAACAAATAGCTTTATCTATTAGCTATAATGCTGATAATTTTAAAATCATTGAGGTTGGTCCAGGAACTGGAGCCTTGACAAAATTTTTATTAGAAAGAAAACAACCCATTATTGCATATGAAGTTGACAAGGAATCTGTAGCCTATCTAGCGTTAAATTATCCTGATTTAGAGGTTCGTAATGAAGATTTCTTAAAATTGGATTTCACAGAATTTGCCAATCAAAAAATTGTTGTTGTTGGAAACTTTCCTTACAATATTTCATCTCAAATTCTTTTTAAAATTTTGGAGGAAAAACAAGTTGTGCAAGAATTGGTTGGGATGTTTCAAAAAGAAGTTGCTATTAGGGTTGTTCAACAACCAGGCACTAAAAGTTATGGGATTTTGAGTGTTCTGATTCAAGCATATTATGATGTTGAATATTTGTTCACCGTAGATGAACATGTTTTTAACCCTCCTCCAAAAGTAAAATCTGGAGTAATTAGAATTAAAAGAAATGCATTAAAACAATTGCCTTGTAATGAAGAGTTGTTTAAAAGAGTTGTTAAATCTACCTTTAATCAACGAAGAAAAATGATTAGAAATACAGTTAGATCATTTGTTGGGAGCAAAATTGTTGATCACCATCTTTTTACCAAACGACCAGAACAATTGTCTGTTAATGACTTTGTTGAGTTAACCAATTTTTTAGAATCCCTATAAAGAACCTCTTTTAGTTCAACCTAATTGTTTATTTTCGCTTTTGAAATCAGTATCATTAGCAAACGTTTCAAATAAGTTAAAATGCAGTTTGAATTAACCAAACAATTTTTAAGTGATGTTTCTCATGCTGTAAGTGAGAAGGACAGCCTATTTATTATTAAAAATGTTAATGAATTACACCCCGCTGATATTGCTGAGATTATGGATTATGTTAATCTTCAGGAAGCTCAATACATTTATCAGCTATTGGATGAGGAACAGGCAGCTGATGTTTTAGTTGAAATTGATGAAGATGTTAGAGATAAATTTTTAGCCTCTCTTTCAGCTAAGGAGATCGCTGAATCTATTGAAAACATGGATTCAGACGATGCTACTGATTTAATTCAAGATTTACCTGAAAAAAAACAGGAAGAGGTTCTTAGTGAAATTAAAGATGAATCTCAATCTAGTGACATTACAGATCTGCTTAATTATGAAGAAGATAGTGCGGGTGGAATTATGGCTAAAGAATTTGTTGCTGCCAATATTAACTGGACTGTTAAAGAGGCCCTTAAAATGCTTCGCAAACAAGTTGAAGATGTTGATAATGTTTTTACAATTTATGTAATTGACAACAAAGCCAAGCTTAAGGGAACGTTATCATTAAAGAAATTTTTATACGCTTCAGATAAAACATTAATAAAGGACCTTTATCGTCCAGATCCCATTCATGTAGATGCGCTTATTCCTTCAGAAGAAGTGGCCTCTATTATGGAAAAATATGAATTAGTGGTCATCCCTGTTGTGAATGATGTTGGAATGCTAATTGGAAGAATCACTATTGATGATGCTTTGGAAGTGATAAAGGAAGAGGCGGAGAAAGATTATCAAATGGCAAGTGGTATTTCTGAGAAAGTTGAATCATCTGATAATGTATGGGTGTTAAGTAGAGCAAGGTTGCCTTGGCTACTAATTGGTTTAACAGGAGGAATTCTTGGCGCCTATGTTATTGGTAGTTTTGAAGATGAAATAAGAAAATTTCCTATTATGGCTTCTTTTATTCCATTAATTTTAGCTATGGGAGGTAATGTTGGTGTTCAGTCTTCTGCAATAATTGTTCAATCTCTTGCGAATAACTCCTTGGAAATNGATNCANTAGCNANAAAANTAATNAAGGAACTNATGGTNGCNTTNGTTAATGGGGTTATTTGTTCNTTAATTGCTCTTGTTTTTTGCTTTTTNACAGANANCNNNCCTCTTTTGGCGTTAACAATTGGGGTTGCATTGATTTCGGTGTTTTTATANGCTGGTCTTTTTGGAACATTTATTCCCTTAGTTCTAAATCGTTATAAAATAGACCCTGCATTNGCAACAGGACCATTTATAACAACAACAAATGATGTAATAGGTTTATTNCTTTATTTTCTTATTGGATGGGCTATATATTTCCCTTAAAATGAAAATTTTATTAGTTGATCGTGTTCATGAGTTGTTTAAGCAGCAATTTTTAAAATGGAATTGGACTGTGGTTGAAGNATATGATTGGGATTATAGTAAGTTGGTTCAAGAAATCAATTCTTTTGAAGGTTTAATTATTAGAAGCAGGTTTACTCTTGATCAGAAAATATTGTCTAAAGCAGTTAAGTTAAAATTTATTGGTAGACCTGGTGCAGGTTTAGAAAATATCGATCTTAACTATTGTGACATTAATTCTATCAAGGTTTTTAGATCTCCAGAAGGNAANAAAGATGCTGTTGCTGAGCATATTATTGGAATGTTATTGGCTTTATTAACGAATTTAACTATTGCTGATAGTGAGGTTAGAATNGGTAAATGGGATAGAGAAAAAAACAGGGGGCACGAATTAAAAGGAAAAACTATAGGTATTATAGGTTATGGATATATGGGGAGTTGTTTTGCAGAAAAATTAGCTGGGTTTGGAGTTCAAGTGATTGCTTACGATAAGTACAAGTCTGACTATTCTGANTCCTTTGTAAAAGAAGTNTCAATGGANNAGATTTTTGAAAAAACAGATGTATTAAGTTTGCATACNCCACTTACGAATGAGACTGTTGGAATGGTTGACCTTGATTTTTTAAAAAANTTTAANAAANCGATAATTCTTATTAATTCAGCTCGGGGACAATCNGTNGTNTTAAAAGATTTAGNTANGGCNATAAATTTAGGTNTTGTTAAAGGTGCTTGTTTAGATGTTTTAGAAATNGAAAATCATTCTTTTGAATCTCTTGANCNTNCCAAAGAAAAAGTAATTAACGAATTAAAAAACAAACAAAATGTTTTATTTACNCCTCATATTGCTGGATGGACTCACGAAGCTAAATTAAAAATGGCAGAAGTGGTAATAGATAAAGTTAAACGCATATTTGTAGATTNATTTTCNNTTTAAACAAGTTTTGAATGATTCTAAATAACCAATTAAATTTAGTTAAACTTTAAATTGTATTGTACAATAAGATATTTTTGTGAAAATTATCCGAAGTCATGAATCATGAGTAGTTCATCTTTCTATAAGTCAATTGGTTATAAGGTGCTTATGGCACTTTCAGGTTTTTTTCTTATGTTTTTTCTTGTTCAGCATTTGACTATTAATACNCTTTCTGTATTTAGNGAAGAAATGTTTAATGAGGTTTCTCATTTCATGGGAACAAACCCTTTAGTTCAGTTTTTGCTTCAGCCNGTTTTGATTTTTGCTGTTGTTTTTCATTTTGTTATGGGAATGTTTTTGGAGTATAGAAATAATAAAGCTAGAGATGTTTCTTATGCTTACAATAAGCCTGCTGCAAATTCTTCTTGGATGTCTAGAAATATGATTATTTCTGGATTAACTGTTTTGGCATTTTTGGTTTTGCACTTTATTGATTTTTGGATCCCTGAAATTTCTACAAAATATGTNGTGGGTGATATGACAGGTAAATTAGCTGATGGTAGTTTTAGATATTATCATGAGCTTCANGAGAAGTTTGTTTCNCCCGCTCGTGTTGTCGCNTACGTTGTTGCTTTTGTTTTTTTAGCACTTCATTTAATTCATGGTTTTCAATCTTCTTTTCAGTCGGTTGGATTTAGAAAAAGCAACAATAAATTGTTGCTTTCAAGATTAAGTTATCTTTTCGCAATCCTTGTTCCAGCNGGATTTATCTTTGTTGCTGTGTTTCATTACGTNAGTCATAATCATTTGTAAATTGTAACACAATAACACTGTTAAATTNANNNCAAAATTTTATTTAGAANTNTTCTAAATAACAGATNTNGTNNTTGTGTTACAAAGATTTTTNTTTTTTTNCNNTTTATATGCTTTTTTAATTAATTTTAGTTTACATTTGTAACACATTTACAAAATGAATAAGTTAACTTTTTCACTAAATTANCGAAAACCAAAGTCNGAATATAAGAGGTCTGAAGAGTTGATGATATGCATTCGTTATTATCATAAAGACTCTGAAAACTCAAAAGCACGAATTATTAAGAAAAGTACAGGTGTTAAATGTAGACTTAAAGACTGGGATACAGATTGGCATAAAAATTCTAATCGTTATCCTGTTAAGTCTTCTGATCCAGACCACGAAAGAAAAAACAAGCTTTTAATAGAAAAAGTTGAAGCCTTNAAAATATATGAGTTGCCTGCTCAACAAAAAAAACAAGATTTTTCTACTTTACTTAAGTCAAAGGTGCCTGATGGGGAATTGAAAAATAAATGGACNNCNTACAAGGATAAGATTAATCTAGTTAACCCTGCAAATAAAAGAAACATTGATGTTATTGTTGTAGGTACTGGTTTGGCTGGTGGTTCTGCTTCTGCGACCTTGGCTGAATTGGGTTATAATGTGAAAACTTTTTGTTATCAAGATAGTCCAAGAAGGGCGCATTCAATTGCCGCTCAGGGGGGTATTAACGCTGCAAAAAACTACCAAGGTGATGGTGATTCAACCTATAGATTGTTTTATGATACGGTTAAAGGTGGTGACTACAGGTCTAGAGAGGCAAACGTATATCGTTTAGCTGAAGTATCTGCCAATATTATTGATCAATGTGTTGCTCAAGGGGTTCCATTTGCTAGAGATTACGGTGGATTGCTAGATAATAGATCCTTTGGTGGAGTATTGGTTTCTAGAACATTTTATGCTAAAGGACAAACTGGTCAGCAATTGTTGCTAGGAGCTTACTCAGCTATGAANAGACAAATAGCTAGAGGAAAAATAAGTATGCACAATAGGCATGAAATGCTTGATGTGGTTATTGTTGATGGAAAAGCNAGAGGGATTATTGCTAGAAACTTAGTGACTGGTGAAATTGAGCGTCATTCAGCTCATGCTGTCGTTTTGGCTTCTGGAGGTTATGGTAATGTGTATTTTTTATCTACCAATGCAATGGGGAGTAATGTTACAGCAGCATGGAAGGCACATAAGAAGGGGGCTTTTTTTGCCAATCCTTGTTACACTCAAATTCATCCAACTTGTATTCCTAGATCTGGAGATTATCAGTCTAAACTTACCTTAATGTCTGAGTCATTGAGAAATGATGGTCGAATATGGGTTCCTAAACATATGAAAGATGTTGAAGGATTACGCTCAGGAAAAATTAAGGCCGTTGATATCGCTGAAGAGGATAGAGATTATTACCTAGAAAGAAGATATCCAGCATTTGGAAATCTAGTTCCAAGAGATGTAGCTTCAAGAGCTGCTAAAGAACGTTGTGATGCTGGATATGGAGTGAATCAGACTGGAGAGGCTGTTTTTTTAGATTTTAGTTCAGCAATTGCTAGATATGGAAAAGAACAAGCTTTGCTTAAAGGATTGGATGTCAACAATACTTCTGTTGTTACCAATTTGGGAACTGAAATAGTTCGTTCTAAATATGGTAATTTGTTTCAGATGTATGAAAAAATTGTTGATGAAAACCCATATAAAACACCAATGATGATTTATCCAGCTGTTCATTATACAATGGGAGGTATATGGGTAGATTATAATTTAATGACCACAGTTCCTGGATTGTATGCTATTGGTGAAGCTAATTTCTCTGATCACGGAGCAAATCGATTAGGAGCTTCAGCACTTATGCAGGGATTAGCCGATGGATATTTTGTTCTTCCATACACTATAGGAGATTATCTAGCTGATGATATTAGAACAGGACCAATTTCAATTGATTCTAAAGAGTTTGATGAAGCTGAAAAATTAGTTAAAGAAAGAATTAATAAGTTAATCAATAACAATGGAAAGAATTCTGTAGACTATTATCATAAGATTTTAGGTAAAATTATGTGGGATAAATGTGGTATGGCAAGAACAGAACAAGGATTGAAAGAAGCAATTGCTGAAATCAAACAGCTAAGAGAAGATTTTTGGAATAATGTTAGTGTTCCTGGTCAGGAAAATGAAATGAATACTGAACTTGAAAAGGCCGGAAGAGTTGCTGATTTTTTAGAGCTTGGAGAATTATTTGCTAAGGATGCTCTTGAAAGAAATGAATCCTGTGGAGGTCATTTTAGAGAAGAGTATTCAACTCCTGAAGGAGAAGCGAAAAGGGATGATGAAAAGTATACCTATGTTTCTGCTTGGGAATATACAGGGCAACCATCGGATGCTAAACTTCATAAAGAAGAACTTTTATTTGAAAATATTGAAGTTAAAGTAAGATCCTACAAATAATAAGTTTACTATGAACCTTAATCTTAAAATCTGGAGACAAAAAAGTAAAAAAGACAAAGGTAAAATTGTTGATTATCCAATTGCCAATGTTTCTGAGCACATGTCTTTTTTAGAAATGTTAGACGTTCTCAATGAAGAGCTTGTGTCAAAAGGAGAGGAACCAGTTGCATTTGATCACGATTGTAGAGAAGGAATTTGCGGAATGTGTTCATTGTATATTAATGGAGAGGCACATGGTCCTGACAGAGGAGTAACTACCTGTCAATTGCACATGAGGAAATTTAAAGATGGAGACACCATTTTTATTGAACCCTTCAGAGCAACTGCATTACCTGTTATTAAAGATTTAATTGTAGATAGAAGTTCAATGGATCGAATTCAACAAGCAGGTGGTTTTGTTTCTGTTAATACTTCAGGAAATACTCAAGATGCTAATGCTATTCCTATTCCTAAAGAAAATGCCGATTTAGCATTTGATGCTGCAACATGTATTGGTTGTGGGGCATGTATTGCCACTTGTAAAAATTCTTCTGCTATGCTTTATGTATCTGCAAAGGTTTCGCAATTTTCTCTTCTCCCACAAGGTCAAGTAGAAGCCAAGGATAGAGTGATTAATATGGTGAATAAAATGGACGAAGAAGGATTTGGTAATTGCACCAATACTGGTGCTTGTGAAGTGGAGTGTCCAAAAGGAATATCTTTGGATAACATCTCTAGAATGAATAGAGAGTTTTTATCTGCCAATTTTGGTCTAAAGAAATAGCTTATTTTTTTATTGTTGCCAGAATAATTTTTTCAACAACACTTCTATTGTAGTCAAAATCCCAAACTAACTTCTTTTTTAAAAAATTATAATTGGCAATAGAAACTGGTTCATGATTTAAAAAATCAATTTCCCATTCTTTTTTTGGTCGAAACAAGCTAATATCCGCTTTAATTTTTAATCTTTTTTTTGAAGGCACGTCAATTGTATTGATTATAACGTGTTTAGTGGCATAATTTTTCTTACTGAAAGTAATTTTATAAATGTGATTTGATGAAAGAGCAATAGTAATCGACTTTTTTTTGGAAAAAATGGAATCTGTAAGAATACCGTCAGTATAAACAGAAACAGTAGAGTTTTTTAATCCCATACCATAATGTTCAACGCTTTTTAAGTTGACTTTAAAGTTGATTTTTTTTGGTTGCTGGGAAATAATAAATTCAAAAGATAGTAAAAGCAACGCTCCAACAATATACTTAATCCATCTCATCAAATAAGTTTGCTCTTAAATTTATTGAAAATAAAAATAGCTATAAACTGGTAATACAACGATTTGAACTTAAAAAAGTTCTATTGTTTGTTGTGTTAAAAAGTATTGATTTGAAATTGATTTCTAAAAAACAGCTTTAGCTATATTTTTGACAGACTCTCCTTTGCCCATTGTGTAAAAATGGATAACAGGAACATTATTGTCTTTGAGTTCTTTGGCTTGATTGATTCCCCATTCTTTACCCACCTGTTTAACTTGGTCGTTAGTTTTACATTTAGAAAGCTCGTTAGATAAAGCATCTGGAAAGTCAACATGAAAAAACTTCGGTAAAAATGAAATGTGTTTTAGAGTGGTTATGGGTTTGATTCCAGGGATAATAGGGATATTTATGCCAATTTCTCTACATTTTTTTACAAAAGAAAAATATTTTGAATTATCAAAAAACATTTGAGTTACTATAAAATCAGCACCAGCATCTACTTTCATTTTAAGATACTTAAGGTCAGTACTCATGTTCATAGCCTCAAAATGTTTTTCTGGATATCCCGCAGTTCCTATGCAAAAATTAGATGGATTGTTTTTAGTTTCTTCATGTAAATATTGTCCTTGATTCATTTCATCCATCTGCTTAATTAGATCTAGAGCATAAGCATTTCCTCCTTGAGCAGGAGTGAAAATTTGTTCGCTTTTTATGGGGTCTCCTCTTAAGGCTAAGACATTGTCAACACCCAAAAACTTTAGGTCTATTAGCGCACTTTCAGTTTCTTCTTTTGAAAATCCTCCACAAATTAAATGAGGAATAGCGTCAATTTTATATTTATTCATTATTGCAGCACAAATACCTACAGTCCCTGGCCTTTTTCGAACAGATACTTTCTTTAATAGTCCATTACCCATTTCTTTGTACTGATACTCTTCTCTGTGATAAGTGACGTTAATAAAAGGAGGGTTAAACTCCATTAAAGGGTCTATTCCAGCATATAAATCCTCAATTCCTTTTCCCTTGAGTGGGGGGAGTATTTCAAAAGAAAAAATGGTGTCTTTACTATTAGATATATGTTCTGTAACTTTCATTTTAATGAATATTGGACAAATTAAATTGATAATCTTTTCATAAACAAGAATTTTTATGTATAAAATTTAGTAATAAAAAAAGGGCAAATTAATTTGCCCTTTTCAATATATAAATTGATTGTTATTTATTCATTTCTTTTTCTTATTGCAAGCGGTATTGCTAATTTTGGAAGGAAATTAAGTAAATTAATTACAAGCATTGTAGCATATCTATATGCTTCAACGGCTATGTAATAAACCATTAACAGTATAAAAGAAGATATAATTGCAATTATACCTGAACTTATGCTTTCCATTAAATAATCATAATTTCCAATACAACTTGGTGTACTAATCATTTCACCCATCGGATTTCCACTCATCAACATGGGAACTAGTTCTGCTAAAGGGGCAAATACAATAGAACCTAGTACTGCAGCAATTAGTTGAAAGACACCTAGTGATAAAACAAGTAAAAAAGTTAACTCTCCAACGATTATTATCATTTTAGGAACTAAACTTTTATAAAGGTATTTTAGCAAACTATCGTATTGTTCTTTGTGTAATTGCTCAATTCGTTTTTTTAGAATGCTATATCCTATCCAAGAAACTACTATTGATAAAATAGCTCCAATAGGACCACCAATGTATGCTCCTATTCCTTGCCATCCATCATAATATTCAATTGAGCTAAAAAATCCGCTATCACCAAATAGCCCCATTATTGACAAATAAATTCCATAAACTAAGAATCCATACATGGATAACTTTAGTATTGTATTGATGAAATTTTTAAAAACATCACCATCATCTAATCTGCTTAGAAATGGTAATATTCGATCGTTGTATGCTTTATCAGCAATCGGTAAATCAAAAGGTAAATTTTTTTCCATAATTTATAGTTTTATGATTTGTTTTTTCAAATTATAATATATTTAAGCTCAAAATCATTGATAATTAATAAGATATAAACAATTGAATGTAATCAACGTATCAAATTTGATTAAAATACAGAGGAAACATTACTTTTGCACCCTATGAAGAATATTAGGAATTTCTGCATAATTGCTCACATTGACCACGGTAAAAGCACACTTGCTGACCGATTGCTTCAGCAAACTGGTACAATTTCAGAAAGGGAGATGAAAGATCAAGCCTTAGATGATATGGATTTGGAAAGAGAGAGGGGAATTACCATTAAAAGTCACGCTATTCAAATGAATTATAACTCTAATGGTCAAGATTATGTGTTAAATCTAATTGATACCCCAGGTCATGTTGATTTTTCTTATGAAGTTTCTCGTTCTATAGCCGCTTGTGAAGGTGCTTTGTTAATTGTTGATGCTTCTCAAGGGATTGAAGCTCAAACCATTTCTAATTTGTATTTAGCTATTGAAAATGATTTGGAAATCATACCAATTTTAAACAAAATGGATTTGCCAGGAGCTATGCCAGAAGAGGTTACTGATCAGATTGTTGACCTTATTGGCTGTGATATTGAGAATGTAATCCCAGCAAGTGGGAAAACTGGATTAGGTGTTGATGAAATATTGGAGGCAATTGTACATAGAATACCTTCACCAAAAGGGGATGAGTCAGCCCCTTTACAAGCTATGATTTTTGATTCTGTTTTTAATTCTTTCAGAGGAATAATTGCTTATTATAGAGTTTTAAATGGAGTACTTAGAAAAGGACAGCAAGTAAAATTTTTTAATACCGGAAAAACGTACTCTGCTGATGAAATAGGTGTTCTTAAAATGGACTTAACCCCTAAGACTGAAGTTAAAACGGGCGATGTAGGATATATTATAAGTGGAGTTAAAAAAGCAAATGAAGTAAAGGTGGGAGATACCATAACATCTGTTTCCAATCCTTGCGATTCTGCTGTTAAAGGGTTTGAAGATGTAAAGCCAATGGTTTTTGCGGGAATATATCCTGTAGACACTGAAGATTATGAGGAGCTAAGAACCTCAATGGAAAAACTTCAACTTAATGATGCGTCATTGGTTTTTGAGCCAGAATCATCTGCTGCTTTAGGTTTTGGGTTTAGGTGTGGTTTTTTGGGTATGCTTCACATGGAAATCATACAAGAAAGGTTGGAAAGAGAGTTTAATATGGTAGTAATTACTACTGTTCCTAATGTTTCGTACAAGGTTTACATGAAAAAAGACCTTTCTGAAATTATTGTAAACAACCCTTCAGAACTTCCAGACCCATCAAAATTAGATTGGATTGAAGAACCATATATTAACGCCCAAGTAATTACCAAAGCTGAATATGTTGGTTCAATTATGAATTTATGCATTGAAAAAAGAGGAGAAATTAAAAATCAAATTTACTTAACTCAAGATCGAGTAGAGTTAACTTTTGACATGCCTCTTTCTGAAATTGTCTTTGATTTCTATGATCGCCTTAAATCTGTAAGCAGGGGATATGCTTCTTTTGATTACTCTCCTATTGGCTATCAGAAATCAGATTTAATCAAGTTGGATATTTTACTAAATTCGGAACAGGTTGATGCGTTATCTGCTTTAGTCCATAGAAGCAATGCGTTTACTTTAGGTAAGAAAATTTGCTTAAAGTTAAAAGAGCTTATTCCAAGGCAACAATTTGAAATACCCATTCAAGCAGCAATTGGTGCAAAGATTGTCGCAAGAGAAACTATTAAGGCTCTTAGAAAAGATGTTACGGCTAAATGTTATGGAGGAGACATTACTAGAAAGCGTAAACTTCTTGAAAAACAAAAAGCAGGAAAAAAGAGAATGAGACAGGTGGGAAGTGTTGAAGTTCCTCAAGAAGCTTTTTTAGCTGTATTAAAATTAGATTAGAAAAATGCTCTAAGTTGAACCCCTCCAGCATGTATTGCTGAAACATCTTTTGATTTTCTTCCATTGTAATTCAATGTTAGCTGAAGGTTATTGGCCATAGTGCGTTGATATGAAATGGTCCATGTAGAGTTATTGCCAGGTTGTAGAGCTTCTAACATTTCAAATGCAACCGAGGTGTTGTTTTCTCCTATATAGTTGATGTGAATGAAATTTAAATTCCCAGTAAAACTTCCTTTTTTCAATTGGTTATATCTTATTTCAAGTCCCAAATTCGATAAGTAAGCTTCCTCCCCACCATAAATGATTTCATTTTCTTTGTCTGAGTAACTACCAATTATTGACAATCTAAATTTAGTTGATGGCTGATAGGCAATTTTAGCCTGATATTTTTGTATTTGTAGCTGGTAATTTCTAGTAGGAGCATAATCAGATGAGTTGTATTTCGTTGTGCTTTCAGAATTTGCAGTTAAGCTTATTGCTTTATTGATATTCCATCTTAATTTCCATTCATTTGAAGATCTTTCTCTACTATCAAATCCATTAAGTAGCAAGAGTTTGTTATTGAATTGCTGAAAAGTATATTCTAAACCAAATTTTGGATTAGATCGATTAAAGAAGACGCTATTTCTTATGGAGTTAGACAAGGATTGAAGCAGTGTATCACCCACATTATTTTTAAATGGGTTTACAAGCTCACTTAGGTCAAATGTTGAGGTTTTCTTTTCTGATCGAACCGTAGTTTGTGTATTAAATCGGTTTATAAAAGAAATGATTCTTGATTTTGACTTTAACAAGTATCTCGGATTTAGGTTAAGTACCTCACTCATTTGGTAGCTATACACTTTGGTGTACGTATTTGATGGGGTGAAAACTCTTATGTAAGTTGCCTGGTCTTGAAATTGAGCAATTTCAAATTCGCCTAAATCTTTAATGTTATCATTGTTGTAATCTACCCAAGTATACATTCCCTGTCCAGCAGGCACTTCAAGGAAGATAAATTCTCTCTGAAGCTCAAGTCCAGATCCTAATTCATAATAGGTTGTTGAATGCACCATGCCTTTTAGGGCCTTAAATTGATAGTCTATTCTGTTTATTAAAGAGTTTTCAGGAGCAATATTTGTTAAAGAGGTGTCTAAAATGGAAAGCATTCTATATGCTAGGCTCAGTTTCAATTGTTGGTTTGAATGGTTCTTCAATGAATAAGATAACCCAGGGCTTTTTGCAGAAGTTGATTTTACTAAACTATTATTGGAGTTGAACCAATCGTATCTTTCTTGGTAATACAACTGGAAGTTGTTTTTTGATGAATCTCCTTGCTGGAGATATATTTTCCAATCGTAAAATTGATACGATAGTGAAGTTAATGAATCTTGTTGGTAGAAAAGATTGTGTTCATGGATATCTTGAAAGCCAATTTTGAGTTTGTTAAAAGATTTATATATGGTTGACATGTGTCTTAAAAAAGCAGTCTTTTGAATTCCTTCCGTTGTAAGATAGCTTAAATCAATATTGGCATTAATGTTTTCTTTCCAATCTAATTTAAAGTCATTTTTTAATCCGATATATGCAGTGTCAATAATATATGAATTGAACGCATATTCAATTTTATTAAGGGAGTTTTCCATTTTTAGACCAGCACTTGTGGCATATTGATTCCCTTGAATTACAAGGTTTTGAGTGTTCCAGTTTCTTTCAAATTCTACTGCTCTGAATCGTTCTATTCTTTTATAGTTACTACTTAGGCTCTCCAAATCAATAGCACTATTTATTTTCCAGTTCTTAACAGGTTTTAAATGGTGTTTCCAAATAAATTTCCCTGCATAGCCTAAGTTGTCTTTGTTTCCTAAAGTTGAAAAAGTATTTATGTCTTCATTTGACAAGGAAACTTCAATTTTAGCAAATGAATTATTTCCGTACTTTCTTTCAACACCAGAGCTTACCATTTGTCTTTTTTTTGGAGTTATTAATAGTCTGACAGGTGAGAAGTTTCCATTATGAATCGTGTCTCCATTAATTATGGTAGGGCTAACCCAGCTATAAATTCTTCCAAGAGCACTATATTCACTTAAAACATAGTCACCGCCTGAACTACCTAAATCACTAAAAACTAGTTGGTAAAAAGCACTATCTGATGAGCTTGAATATTTAAAAATTTCAAATCCTAGGCTATCTATTTTTTTATAAAGAATAACTTCATTTGAGAATGCAACACTATCAGTACTTTGGATAAACGCTTGAGAGGTTTCATCGCCAATTGTTTCAAGAAGCGACCTTTCTTGGCTATTTAGATCTTGTTGAATAGGTTGGTTCTTGCTGTCTTGCTCACCATAAATATTTAAGAAAAAAGACCATTTGTCTTTTGTAAATACAGTGCTATTTTGGAATAATGATCTGGCATAATTTTTATCACTGTATTGAAATTCAACAACAATTCTTTTGTCTTTAGTTATTAAGTGATTCGTGGTAAATGTAATTTCAGAGGTGTTATAATCAATAGTGTAGTCATTTTCTTGTCCTCTTAACAAAAGAATTCCATCGATATAAACGTTTTCAGTTCCACTTAGAATAATTATAAAAGGTTCATTTTCAGCTCCCTTTAATTTGTATGGTCCTAGATTGCCTTCAATTCCTTGTATTACATTCCTTGAAAATTTTCCTTTGCTTATTGCTGCACTAAATTGTGTTTTAATAGATGAAGCTCCATTATTTTTTTTCCAATTGTAGGTTGCTCCTTGTCCTCTTTTGGTGTAATTTAAAAAATACCCTTTAGGTTTTTTTATCCAGAAATCCCCAGCTGTAAGTTTCCAAGAATCTGAAAAAAGTTGAATATAAACTTGGTCAAAATCTTGTAGCTGTTGGGTATTTCCTTGAGGTTGTATGGGAATATTGTTGTCGGTTATTGAAGCAGCTATGCTTATGTTTTCAGAAATTTTTCCTGAAACTTGAAGATTTAGGTTGGAGTTTAATGAAAGGTTTTGATTGTTGCCAAAGTAGGCTCCTCTTGAAATACTTCCAGATTTATTTAACCCTCCCATCCCAAATAAATCTCTATTTTCTGGTAAAGATGAAAATCGAATGGGTTTAAAATTAACACTTGAATCTGTAATTATTAATGTGGAGTCTTTGAACTTAAGGGTTTTATTGAAATTAAATTGAAAGGTTCTATAGCTAATTATAATGGTGTCTCGAATTGGTTTTAAAGGTTTTAATGTTGCTGAAATGGGGTGAATTTCATATAAATTTTCAGAAACTTGATTTCCATTTTGGTAGTAAACAGATAGGCTCTGCTTTTCGATACTAATGGTGTCGATTGTAATTGAATTACTGTCAACATAAAAAACTTTAGAACGGTAATTTTTTGTAGAGATTTGAGCACTAATTAATACTGGTGATAAAAGAAACAAAAAAAATATATTTGTTAAAAGGCTCTTTCTCATACTTCTCCTTGGAAAGGTGATGTCTTAAAGTTAACGAATGTTAAATTGAAATGTTATAAATTATCAGATTAATAAATCTCAAGTAAATCAACGTTATTTAGTTATATTTGTTCGGATTAGTGAGGGCTAAAATGAATTTAATTAATATGAAACAGATTATACAGCTATTTATTATCTTATTTTTCTTATGCGGATGTTCTTCTTCCTCTTCAGAAAATAATGCTGATTCTTCTGAGGTTGTTATAGCAAAAGGTTACTATTTTGAGGGAGACAAAAAGTATAAAATATACAATGGTGGAATTTTCCGTTTAAATGAGGTTGAAGATTTCAAAAATTTATTTCCACAAAGCACTATTGATGGAGTTTCCAGTAGAATAGGTGATCAAGTTTATCAGGGACTTTTAAAGTTAAATCAGCGTTCGCTTAAAGTTGAAAATTGTCTTGCTCAGTCTGTTGAGGAAAATGAAGATGGAACGCTCCTTACTTTTTCTTTAAGAGATAATGTTTTTTTTCACGATGATCCATGTTTTGATGGGGGAAAAGGGAGGAAGCTTTCTGCCTATGATGTAAAAAAATGTTACGATATGTTGTGTGAGCCTAGACCAGATAATCTGCTTTTTGATTTGTTTGATGGTAGGGTTAAAGGTGCTAGGGAATATTACGATGCTTGTCTAACAAAAAGTGAGAATTCAGATGGTGTTAGTGGAATAAGTGTTTTGGATTCTCTTACTGTTTCTATTGAATTGGAAAAACCATGTTCATTTTTCAAGAAAATACTAACGCATAATGGATGCTGGATTTTCCCAATTGAGGCCTATGAAAAATATGGAGCTGATATGAGGGTTAACTGTGTTGGTACAGGACCTTTTGTTATCGATAAAATAAAAGAAGGTACACAAGTAAGATTAGTTAAAAATCATAATTATTGGGAGAAAGATGAAAACAACAATGCACTTCCTTACTTAGATGTTGTTAAAATCACGTTTACAAAGGATAAGAAAACAGAGCTGGCTAATTTTAGAAAAGGAAATTTGGATATGATTTGGCAATTGCCCGTTGATGAGATGAAAGCAGTTTTAGTTTCATTGGAAGAAGCAAAAAATGGAGGTAATCCAGAGTTTCAATATCAACAAAAACCAGGTCTTTCTGTTCAGTTTTATAGCTTTTTAAATTCCTCTAAAGTATTTAATGACATTAATGTCAGGAAAGCTTTTAACTATGCTATTGATAGAGAAACTTTAGTAAAGTATACCCTTCAAGGCGATGGTATTCCTGCGGTTCATGGATTAATTCCAGATTTTAAGCAATACGACAACGATGAAATTGTTGGATTTAACTTTGATGTTAACAAAGCACAAAATTTCCTATCTCTTGCAGGTTTTCCAAATGGAAAAGGATTTCCAGCAGTTACCTTACAAATTAATGAAGGAGGCTCAACAAATGTAATTTTAGCTGAGGCTATCCAAAATATGCTTAAAGAAAATTTAGGAGTTAGTATTTCTATTGAAGCGGTTCCTTTTCCTACTCTAATTGAGCGATTTGCCAATGGAAAAGCAGATTTTTGGAGAACTTCTTGGATTGCTGATTATCCAGATCCAGAAAATTTCTTTAAGCTTTTTTATGGAAAGACTGTTCCGCAAAATCCAAATGAAAAATCTATTACTAATGCTTCAAGGTTTACAAACAATGATTTTGACGCATATTTTGAAAAAGCCTTAAGTGCTGTAGATCCTCAAGAACAGTTTGAAAATTATAAAAAATGTGATGAGATTTTAATTTCTCAAGCTGCTTTTATGCCTATTTATTATGCTGAGTATATCAGATTACTAAATCTTAATGTTAGGGCATTTCCTCAAAATGGTATGGAATACAGAGATTTATCTAGAGTGTTTTTTTCAAAATAAATTTGTTTAATAAACCATCTGTCAATAATTGAATGTGTATAAATTTTATTATTTCTAATTTTTAATTAATGAATTGGTTTCAATTTTGTAATACCCTTATTTATTTATTGTTATGACTAAAAATATAATTTTACTTACCGCTATATCAATTTTAATTTCTTGTGTTCCAGCAAGAAAATATGAGGAGGTTGAGAGTAAACAAAAAAATGTGCTGAAGAATTAAAAGAAATTGAGTTTTTGGCTAACGAATTAGAAACTCAAAATACAGAATTAAAATCTTCTAACGATCAAATGAAAGATCAGGTAGTGAGATTAAAAGCTGATACGACTCTATTGGGAAAATCATTGAGAATTAAAGAACGTCAATACGACAAGATTAATGATTTAAATGATGAGCTAATTAAAAAATTAGAAAAATTACAAGAGGGAAGTGCCAATGAAAATAAACGTTTGGTTGCCGATCTGGAAAAAACAAGATTGGAGCTTCAAAAGAAAGAAGATGAGTTGCGTTTATTAGAGGCCGAACTTAATCAGAAGAAAATTGATTTAGATCGTCTTTCTGCAGATTTATTAGACAGAGAACAACGAGTTAAAGAGCTCGAATCTATTATTGCCAAGAAAGATTCATTGGTTAAGGCACTTAAAGATAAGGTAGCTAATGCATTACTTGGATTTAAGGACAAAGGATTAACTGTTGAACAAAAAAATGGTAAAGTTTACATTAGTATGGAAGCTAAACTGTTATTTGCTTCGGGAAGTACACAGGTCGATCCAGAGGGACAAAAAGCACTTAAAGAGTTGGCTAAAATACTTGAAGGTCAGCAGGACTTAGAAGTATTGGTTGAAGGCCATACCGATTCAGATAAAATGAATTCAAGCGCTCACCCTAAAGACAATTGGGAGCTTAGTGTACTAAGGGCAACTTCAGTAGTAAAAATCATGCTTAAGCATAGTTCAATAGATCCAGTTACCATTACTGCAGCCGGTAGAGGAGAGTTTCTTCCCATAGATCTAGAAGACAAATCAAAAAATAGACGAATAGAAGTTGTTTTAATTCCTAAATTGGATGAGCTGTTTGAAATTATTTCAAATGAACAGTAAGTTATTCTTCGTTTTTATCTGATAATTTGGTTAGTCCTTTCAATCCTTCAGCCATTTTCTTAAAATAATATGCTAAAGAAGTTTCCTCCAAGGGAATATCTACTGGAATAGTAAGCTTAACAGGGATTTCAGCATCAACAGACATGGCATCGTCAAATTGAATTCGAGCAGATGTTTTTAAAGGAATATTTACTGGAACCATTAAGTCGACAGGTATTCTCATGGAAAGCCCTACAGGTAATGTGTCTACAATAAGCATGTCAATAGGCACTACAGTATTGACAGGTAGGACTTCTTCAAAACCAATGTTTAATGATTGCTTAACAGGGATTTTACCACGAATTGGAAAATTCATCCCTTTTCCTCCAAATAAAGCCATGTTCATTTTTTGATTCAGAGGTATGGTGTCGTCAACTAAAATATTTACGTTATCTGTTACCTGTATGTTAGTATCTAATTTTATGTACTCGTGAACCCCAATTTTAAAAGGAATTAGCATGTGCTCATTAACAGGAATCTCGGCTTTAAATGGAATTTCGGTTTGCAAAAACATGTTAATGTTGACTTTTAGCTCGTCTGTAACTCTAATATCAGATGTTAGTGGAATGTTTTCACTTACTTCAACATTTGTAATGATGTGCTGGGTAGACATTTCATGCATAAGATTACCTATGTTATTTAATCTTTTTTCAGAAATATTTAGTGCTATCAATAAAACAATAATAATTGCAATTGAAATTCCAAGTGAGCATATAAGAAGTATATTTGAAATGCCTTTTTTCATTGTACGCTTAAATATAGGAAAAAGACACTTAGTATTACTTTTTTTAAAACAACAATGTTTATGGAATACACGCTTAGAAGCCTATTTTTTATAGGATTTTTTTTTCTTGTTAGTTCATGTGCTCAGCTAAGATATACAGACTATGGTAAACCATTTGATTTTTTAAAGGCTCAAAAAGTTACTGCTGTATCTTTCAACAATGA
Organism: Crocinitomicaceae bacterium; assembly: GCA_002716065.1. Lineage (GTDB taxonomy): Bacteria > Bacteroidota > Bacteroidia > Flavobacteriales_D > Parvicellaceae. The sequence goes on from PAZE01000027.1 coordinate 23,563, forward strand.
AAAGCCTAAGTCTAATAAAGAGTTTGATTCTTCATTAGGGCAAAATAAGCAACACAAAAATCCTGAGTCTTTTAAAGAATTTAACTCAAAAAATACTCCTGAGAACTTTCTTTTGAACTCAACTAAGCTTGTTTTAAGTGAAAGTTTAACTTCACAAAACAAAGTAGATTATACAATTCCAACACCTCAAATCAACAGTTCAAATGGGCCTAATTCATTTTCTGTACCTTATTTTTCTTTTATAGAAAGTGATGTTGCTGACAACAAGAATTTTGACGATACTGACGCTATTATTCTTACTGTTTTATGTTTGCTAATTCCTCCTTTAGCTGTTTTCGTGGTTTATGATATTAGCACTGAATTTTGGATTGATTTAATTTTAACGATGTGCTTTTTTATTCCTGGTGTTATCTATGCTTTTTACCTGTGTTTTGTGAAATAGTTTATTTTTTGTAAAAATGCATTTCTTCAACATAGTTGGCTACTTTGTCTGTTAACATGTATCGAACATCTTTTTTTTCTTTAATGGCCTTTCTTATAAAACTAGAGGATATTTTCATAACAGGAGCATCACATAAAACAACCTTTTCATTAGAATGAATTTCAATGGGTGTTTTAGAAAGCTCGTCTTTAGTAATGATTCTTGGGTAAACATAAAGATGGCAACTATTTAAAATAGCTTCATGGTTTTTCCATTTATGAAAAGTTCTAAGGTTGTCTTCTCCCATTATTAAGTTAAACTCATTGTCGGGATATTTTTCTTTTAAATGAACAAGAGTGTTAATGGTGTAAGAGGGTTTAGGTAAATTAAACTCAATATTCGATGCTTTTAACTTTGTACTATCTTCAATAGCAAGTTTAACAAGGTTTAGACGGTGAAAATCTTCAAGCATAGAATCTTTAGCTTTAAACGGATTTTGTGGAGATACCACCAGCCATATTTCATCTAATGAAGTATAATTTGCCATATAATTGGCAATAATTAAATGTCCAACATGAATCGGATTAAAAGTGCCAAAGTATAAACCTATTTTTTTCATGATTGATTAAGAAAAATTCGAATTTCATTTTCCACATTGTTACATGCCTGCTGAAGATGGTCATTAACAATTGTTACATCAAAGCTTTCCTTAAAAGAAAGTTCATATTCAGCTTTTTCAACTCTTTTTTTTAGAGAACTTTTACTTTCAGACCCTCTGTTTAGTAATCTGTTTTCTAATTCCGAAATTGATGGTGGTTGAATAAAAATAGCTAGCGCTTTTTCTTTAAAATATTTTTTTAATGCAATCCCTCCTTTTACGTCTACATCAAAAATTACATGCTTGTTTTTCTCCCATATTCTATCAACTTCTTTTTTTAAAGTTCCATAGAATTGGTTTTCATAAACCTGTTCCCATTCAATAAATAAGTCTTTAGATATCGAATTTTTGAATTCTTCAGTTGTTAAAAAATAATAGTCTTTACCGTCAATTTCATTTTCTCTTTTTGCCCTTGTGCATGCAGAAACAGAAAACGATAAGTTAAGCTCTTTTGTCAATAAATTTTGAACTATAGTAGTCTTCCCAGCACCAGAGGGAGCACTAAATATAATTACCTTTCCATTTTCTAGTTCAGGATTCATCCGTTATAAAATATTTAATACTTGCTCTTTAATTTTTTCTAGATGATCTTTCATTTGAACTACAATTTTTTGAATTTCGAAATGATTTGCCTTAGATCCTAACGTATTTATTTCTCTGCCAATTTCTTGAACAATGAACCCAAGTTTTTTCCCATGATAATCCGAAGTTTCGATGGTTTCTATAAAATGTTCACAGTGTTTTGACAAGCGCACTTTTTCTTCACTATAGTCAAACTTTTCTATATAATAGATAAGCTCTTGCTCAAAACGTGTTTCGTTGTAGTCTTCTTTATGAGCTATAGTGCTTAAGTTTTTTTTGAGCCTATTTTTTATGGTTTCTATTCTTTGATTTTCATATTGCCCACAATCACTCAATAATGAAGATATAGAATCAATTTGAGCGCGTAAATCTTTTTCAAGGGCTTTGCCTTCATTTTTTCTAAATAGGCTTAAATCCTCAACAGCTTCATTTACAAGGGATTTAACAACAGACCATTCTTTTTGGGAAAGCTCCTTTTTTTCAGTTTTTAGTACATCGGGCATCTTCATTATCTGCTGTAAAAAGTCAATTTTGTCTTTGTTTTTTAGCGATAATTCTTGAGTAATAGAGTCAAATGCTTTGTAGTAATCTTTAATAATAGTCTTGTTCAGAAAATGATTAGGTTCACTCTGAATTAAATCATAGTGAAGTGTTAATTCGATTTTACCTCTTTTCAATCCTTCAGTTAGTAATGTCCTTATTTCAACATCTTTGCTTTTGTAAAGGCTCGGCATTTTAAGACTAAGGTCAATGAATTTGCTGTTTAAAGAACGAAGCTCTAAAGATATTTTTTTGTTGTGTACAACGGATTCAGCTTTCCCAAATCCAGTCATAGATTGAATCATAACTATTAATTTGTGGTAAAAATAAGAAAATAGCTGTTTTATCTTTAAGGTTTGCTTACCAAGTACACTCCTATGAAAATTACTATGCTACTAATTACCATTAGCGATGTTATGGTTTCAGTGCCAGAAAAAGCAGCAATTAATGAAGTGAGAATGGGTTGTAGGTAGATGTATGAGCTAACTACTGTTGGACTTACTCTTTTCACGCCATAGATGTTAAATAGGTAGGTAAAGAAAGTAGTGAAAACTATTACAAAACCAACTTTAAGAACAATGTCAAAGGGCATTTCCCAAACAATGGTGTTTACTTCGGTTAATCCAAATGGGGTAACAATTGCTAAGCCGAAAGTAAAAACCCATTTAATTACGGTAATGGGAGAATACTTTTTCATTAATGGTTTTACTAAGACTAAGTATAAACCATAGCTGGTAGCATTTAAAATAATTAAAATATTTCCTAGTAATGAAGCGCCTTCACGTGAGCTATTTCCTTGAAGGATAATTATACAAGCTCCTGTTAATCCAAGTAATATTCCAACGATCCTATAGAGACTAGGTTTTTCTTTAATTATAATTGCTGAAAGAAGAGCAACTATAATTGGGCTTGCTACCATAATTATTGAGGCGTTTATTCTAGTGGTTTGATCAAGACCTTTAAAAAATAACAATTGGTTGGCGGCAACCCCAAATACACCGCAAAGAAGAAGTTTGATTTTATCTTTTTTGTCTACTTTTTCCCAAAAAAAGAAAGAGACTAGCCAGAATAATAAGGTGGCACCTATTGCTCTTAATAAAATAAAAGCAAATGGTTCAAGGTAGCCTCCTTGCATAACATCTTTGGCCCACCCATAATTTAATGCATAAATAATGTTTGCAAGAAGAAGAGCTAAATGTGCCTTGTAATTATTGCTTTTCAAATTAGAAGTGCGTTTAAACAAAAATTAAACAGATTTTTGCTAATCAATGTTCAAACCTAATTAAATTTTTAATTTAGTTCCCCGTAATAAAAACAAACTATGAAATTCAATACTAAAGTTATTCACGCAGGTGTGGAACCAGACTCAGCAACAGGTGCTATTATGACACCTATTTATCAAACCTCAACTTACGTTCAACAGGAAATAGGTAAGCACAAAGGATATGAATATTCTAGAACTGGAAATCCTACACGAGCGGCTTTGGAAAGCAGTATTGCTCAACTTGAAAATGGAAAATATGGAGCTTGTTTTGGAAGTGGCCTGGCTGCAATTGATTGTGTTATTAAGATGCTAAAACCTGGAGATCAGGTGATATCAACGAATGATCTTTATGGTGGAAGTTATCGAATTTTCAAGACAATTTTTGAAAAATATGGGATTGAATTTCATTTTGTTGACATGTTAAATGTAGATAATGTTAAAGCGAAAATTAACGATAATACTAAATTAATTTGGATTGAAACGCCCACAAATCCTATGATGAACATTATTGACATTAAGGCGATTGCTAATCTTGTTCAGGGTTCGGATGTTATTGTTGGTGTTGATAATACTTTTGCTACGCCTTATTTGCAAACTCCACTAGATTTAGGTGCTGATATTGTAATGCATTCGGTTACTAAATTTCTGGGTGGACATTCTGATGTTGTTATGGGTGCGCTTGTAACTAAAGACGATACTATCGCGGAGGAAATATATAGAATTCAAAATTCTAGTGGTGCAGTTTGCGGCCCAATGGATTCTTTTTTGGTTTTAAGAGGAATAAAAACCTTACACTTAAGAGTACAGAGGCATAGTGAGAATGGGAAGGTTATTGCTGAATTTTTACAGTCACACCCTTTAGTTGACATGGTTTATTGGCCTGGATTTGAGTCTCATCCTAACCATAATGTTGCCAAGTCTCAGATGAGTGGGTTTGGTGGTATGGTTTCTTTTACTTTAAAAGGGGATAGTTTAGATAAAGCAAAGAAAATTGTTTCCAAGACAAAATTATTTACGCTTGCTGAATCTTTAGGTGGGGTGGAGTCTCTAATAGGACATCCATCTACAATGACTCACGCCTCAATTCCAAGAGAGGAAAGATTAAAAAGTGGGGTGAAAGATTCGTTAATTCGTTTAAGCGTTGGTGTTGAGGATGCTAGTGATTTGGTAAAAGATTTAGAGAATTCTTTTTTGTAAGGGCAACCTGAGAGATTGTTTTGTGTTTTACTTTTCGTTGGAAGATTGTTGTGTCTTAGTCTAAACTTAAGTGCAACTCCAATTTTTTTTAAATATATTTAGCTTCCTTAAATTTAGAAAATGAAACAAATTATACAGCTTTTTACCATTTCTTCTTTTTTTTCACTCATTATTTTTCCTTCTTTTTCTCAAGTTGTTATTGATCCTACGAATTGCCGTCCTGGTGAAAATGTGGAGTATTGTAAGACTCATCATAGAATGAACGAGTTTAAAAAAAATCCTGCATTTCTAAAAATGTACCTTGCTGATCAGGAAATTTTAAAACAACAAGAGCTTCAGCTTAAAAAAGCCAATCAAAAAGGAACTGTATATACTATTCCTGTTGTGTTTCATGTTTTGCATAATGGGGGGATTGAAAATATTTCACAAGCTCAAATCTTAGATGCCGTAGATATCTTAAATGAAGATTATCGTTTGTTAAATGCTGATGCGAATAACGTTCAGCCTACATTTCAGGGAATGCCTGCAGATATTGAAATAGAATTTGCTTTGGCAACAAAAGCTCCAAATGGTCAATGTTTTGGAGGTATTACAAGAACTTTAAACAGCATAACTAACGATGGCTCTGATGGATATGATCAAGTTTCTGCCATAATTAATGGAAATGATGTCTACAACAACCAGTGGCCTGGAGATGAGTACTTAAATGTATTTGTAGTTAATGATGCTGGTGGTGCGGCAGGGTATACCACTACACCATCAAACTGGACGGGTTCTCTAATGGTTAATGGTATCTGGATTCTTCATGATTATGTTGGGTCTATTGGTACAGGAACTCCAAGTAAAAGTAGGGCATTAACTCATGAAGTTGGACATTGGTTAAATTTAGAACATTTATGGGGTCCCAATAATAATCCTGGAAATTCATCTAGTTGTGCTGATGATGATGGTGTAGATGATACTCCTAGATGCATTGGTGTTACATCCTGCAACCTTACTGCTAATACATGTTCTAATGATGTGATTGATGGGTACTGGACAACTGATGTTGTAGATAATGTTGAAAATTTTATGGAATATTCTTACTGCTCTAAAATGTTTACCAATGATCAGCGATCTAGAATGAGAACTGCAATTACTTCTAGTGTTGGAGGAAGGAATAACATTTGGCAAACAAGCAATTTGAATTCTACTGGGGCAAATGCTACTCCAATAGCATGTGTTGCTCAGTTTATGGTTGATAGACAGGTGATTTGTGCTGGTGATGATTTAAATTTTACTGACGACTCGTACAGTAATATATCTTCTTGGAATTGGACTTTTCAAGGTGGTTCACCATCAACTTCAACTACCCAAAATCCTCAAGTTAGTTATTCATCTCCAGGAGAATATGACGTTACTCTTTCGGTAACCGATATTTTTGGAAACTCTGTTTCTCAGAACTATCCCAATTACATTACTGTTTTAGGCGCTCCAGGACAAGCACTTCCTGTAACTGAAGGCTTTGAAAGTACTACTCTTCCAAATGACGATTGGTTTATTGAAAATTATGGTGGTCCTGGGTTTGGAATCACTTCTCAAGCCGCTTATAGTGGAACGAAATCTTTAAAACTAAATAACTCTGCTGGATCAAATTTAGACAAGGATGCCTTTGTAAGCTCAACAATTGATTTGGAAAACATTACCTCAGCTACTTTAACTTTTAAGTATGCATTTGCTAAGATAACACCTAGCAATAGTGATTTCTTGCAAATTTATGCCAGCAGCAATTGTGGGGAAAGCTGGGCAGTAAGAAAAAGCATTTCATCTTCACAATTGGCAACACTAAATAATACTGCTTCAAATTATACTCCTGGACCAAATGATTGGGAAACGGTTACCGTTTCTAATTTTACTTCTGCATATCAGGTAAACAATTTAAGAATTAAGTTTTTGTTTACTAATGGTGGTGGTAATGATTTATACATTGATGACATTAACCTTTCTGGTCCAGTTGGCTTGAATGAAAATGAAACTATTTTTGACTTTTTTGTTTTTCCTAACCCTACAAATGATGTTGCGAATATTCAATTTTTGCTGGCAGAAAGTCAGCAGCAAATGGATATTACTTTGCACAACATTGTTGGAGAAACTATAAAAGAAGTATATAATGGAATCATGTCTTCCGGTCAACAGAATATAGCTGTTGATGTTTCTGATTTAGCTTCTGGAGTTTATTTTGTTACCATTTCAAATCCCAATAGAAAGGTTGTTCAGCGATTTGTCGTTGAATAAAAGGTTGCAAAATAAGGTGTTTAACTATTTCATATTATTTCTTTAATTTGTTGTAAATTATTTTAACTGAAATGAAAAAAATCTTTCTATCGTTATTCCTTGTTAGCTGTACTCTTTCAATTTTTGCTCAAGGTTTTGGTGATACAATAACAATTCAAACATTAGAGTTTTCTGATATAACCAAAAGAAGAGGGTGGTATGTTTTTCCTTCAGATACCAACCAGTATCATAAGATTTTAATGCTTTACACCTTAAAATGTGATCCTGCTACCACTCAAGATAATTTTAACTGTGGAGAGTGGGATTATACAACTTATACTAATTTATATCAGCATAAAAATTTAAATACACCTTATTATTATCTTCAAAATTCAACCCCTGATAGTATTTTCTACAACAATAATCCTAAGTTTGATCTGGTTCAGAATTACGATTCATATATTGTTTACGACTCTGTTTCAAGTGAGAGTTTTTATACCTTAGGGCAAGGGTTATCATCCTCAAATGAGCTATTTAATACAACTGGAAAATCAGGAAAAGCACAATATTTAATTACTGAAACAGAGCTTACTGCTGCTGGATTAACTGCTGGAACTATTGATAAGCTTGCTATTGAGCTTTCCTCAATTGGAGCTGTTTTGGATAATGTCGTAATTCGAATAAAGAATACTTCTCTTGCTCAATTAACTTCATCCTCTTATGAAACTGATAGTTTAACTCAAGTATATAGTTCTTTATTAAATTCATTATCTATTGGTGTTAATACATTTAATTTTACTACTCCATTTTTATGGGATGGTGTTTCTAATATTGTTGTTGAGTTGTCGTTTACTAACGCCAGTTCTGACTTGGTTAATTATACGGTTTCTTCAGACGATTACTCCTCTCCAATTGGCGTATATATGTCAGAAGATGCCTGTTTAGATTTTGAAGGAGATGACATTGTTGATGTCCCATCGAGTGTTTTTAGTGCTGTGGATAGTGCAATTACGATTTCATTTTGGTGTTATGGAGATCCTAATGTAATGCCTTTTAATTCTTATATTTTTGAAGGAAGGGATATTAATGGATACAGAGTAATAAATTGTCATTTACCTTGGAGTAACTCTAGAGTTTACTGGGATGCTGGAAATTCCGGAACTAGTTCTTATGACAGGGTGGATCAAGCTGCTAATTTGGAAGATTTTTCTGGAAGGTGGAATCACTGGGCATTTACCAAAGATGTTTCAACTGGAGTTATGAATGCCTACTTAAATGGAAGTTTGTTTATGTCGGCAACTGGGAAAACACGTTTAATGGAGGGGATAACTTCATTTAGAATTGGGGGTACCGCTTCGTCTGGATTTAATGGTGTTTATGATGGTAAAATCAATGAATTTAGAATTTGGGATTCTGCATTAGATCAAGCTACAATTCAGTCATGGATGTATCAATCGGTTGATAATTCTCACCCTAACTTTTCTAACCTTTTAGCTTCCTATAGTTTTGATGGGGCTAGTGGATTAATGGCTAGCGATTACTCTTCTAATGGTGTTTCGGCTCAATTAATGGGAGTGCCTTCTTGGGAGGTAATAAGTGGTCATAACCTGTTTTTAAATCCTGTGCCAACTACATTTAGACCAAAATTCACGCTTACTCAAGGCGTTTACTCTTCCCATTTAGACTCTAACCTAGTAATAGATACTGTTTTTTATGATCCAATATCAATTGTTGAAACTCAGCCTTATATTGATATGAATTCATCTGGAATTTCTTCTACAATGGTGGATACTATTTTTGGGTATGAATCTGGATGGGGCTATACCTATGATCATTTGGGTAATGTTGTTGATTCTATGAATTTTTATGTTGACAATACGTTAATTAATTCCTACAAACAGGTTACTCATCAAATTCAAAATTATGTTACTCCCTATGGAATCGGTCTTGATCTTGGCCCTAATGGTTTTCGATGGGTTTATGATGTAACCGACTACATGCCTCTTTTTAACGATACTTTGGAGATATCTGCTGGTAATCAACAAGAGCTGATAGATTTAAAATTCATGATGGTAAAAGGAGTTCCACCAAGAGATGTTTTGGATTTTGAAACTATTTGGAGGGGAGATTATTCTCATGCAAATATTGCTAACGATGTTTCTTTGCCTGCTGTAGATGTCTTAATGAATCCAAATGCGTCCCATTTTAAGGTTAAAACTCGAACTACAGGTCATTGGTTTGGAGGTTTTCAAAATTGTGCAGAGTTTTGCCCTAAGCTTCACAACTTAAGTGTTAATGGTATTCAACAATTTGAGTGGTTAAATTGGAAAGAGTGCTCTGATAATCCTGTTATTGCTCAAGGAGGAACTTGGATTTACGATCGTGCTGGATGGTGTCCTGGTACTTTCGGAGACACCTATGATCATGATATTACACCCTTTGTTAGTCCTGGCACATTTGCTTCAATAGATTATGGAATGGAGGTTACTACTGGTGGAATGGAAGGAAATTACAGAACAACTGTTCAGCTGGTTTCTTATGGTGATTACAATTTTCAAAATGATGTTGGTGTAATTGATGTTATGGCTCCAAATAATTGGGAATTTCACAATCGATACAATCCAATTTGCGATAATCCAAAAATTGTTATTCAGAACAATGGAGAGCAACCTTTAACATCTGCAGAAATCCACTATTGGATTTGTGGAGGACCTCACGAAATTTTTAATTGGTCTGGGAATTTAGCTTTTGGAGAAACACAAGAAGTTGAGCTTCCTATTGTTAATCCTACTTTTTGGGATCATGCGTATTATTGTCAAAAATTCACCACTGTTGTTACCAAGGCCAATGGACTTATTGATGATTATCAGCCCAACAATTCTTACACGGTAGACTTTGATGTTCCACCTATGTATCAATCCGATATAGTAATATGGACCTCTACTAATAATGCTGCATATGAAAATGAATTGTATGTTAAAGATGATCAGGGAAATGTTGTTTTTTCAAGAACAAATTTTCAAAATGCAACTTTATATAGAGATACTGTGATTTTAGATCCTGGATGTTACAGGTTGGAATTTTTAGATAGCGATGAGGATGGAATTTCCTTTTTTGCCAACAATGATGGTAATGGGTCTTTTCGAATAAAAGCTGTAGGTGGTCCTACGCTTGAACTTTTTGAAGGTGATTTTGGAAAAGAAATTATACATTATTTTACTGTAGGTTATGCTCTTGAATTAGAAGATAGGACAAATGCCATATTGGATGTTTCTCCAAACCCTAGTAGTGGGTTGTTTACAATCGATGTGGATGGATTTGCTAATGGAGTGAAATTGGAGTTGTTTGATGCTTTTGGGAGGTTGGTGATTAGTGACCAAATAAATGCCGTTGATTATCCTTTTAATAAAACATTGGATTTAAATCACCTTTCTAATGGGGTTTATTTATTGAGAGCTTTTGATGGGAAAAAAGAAAAGTTTAAAAAGCTTATAAAAAATTAAAAATTACCGTTTACTGGCTTATTTATGCCATTTAATAAAAAAACAATTGTTAAGGTGTTTTAAATAGTATATTTAAGATTTAAAGATGAAAAAATTAGTTAGTTATTTAGTTGCATTTGTTTTTGTTGGTTTTGCTTTTATTTCCTGCAAAACAGACTTTGATATCAATGCGCCATATAAGCCAATTCCAATTATATATGGTTTGTTGGATCAATCTCAAGACACTCAATTTGTAAAAATCAATAAGTCTTTTATTGGTGATGGCAATAATGTTGATTATGCATCCATTAACGACAGTGTATTGTTTTCCAATATTTCTGCTAGGGTAGAGCAGTACGCTCCTGGTTTCTCTTCTCCCTTTAAGGTTTATGATTTACAGGAGCTTTGGGTTGGCAATTTGCAAAGTGGTATCTTTTATTCTGATTCTCAGAAGGTATATTATTTTATTCCTGACGCCCCATTAAATGATGAGCACATGTATCAATTGGTTGTTTCTGTAGATGACTTGGAAGAAGACATTACTGCACAGACCTACCTGTTAGATGGCTCTGGATTGAGTTTTGATTATTTATTTAGTTTGGCTTTAGGAATTAATGGGTTAAATCTAGCGGACGTGAACTTGGGAACTTCAGATGTTTTTTACAGCCCTCAAATTAAATGGAATACAGCTCCCAAAGGAAAGCGATATGAGTTAATAATGAGCTTTCGATATAATGAGGTTACTGCTCTTGGCTCACAACCAAAAACCATTTATTGGAACTTAGGAACCCAAACTGCAATTGGTAATGGTGATGCTTTAAATGATTCTGAGAAAATGTTTGTAAACCTTTCTGGTGAACAATTTTATGAAATGATTAACAGTAGATTAAAAGATTATTCAAATGAGGCTCAGGTTTTAAAGAGAGAGGTTATTGCTGTAGATTTTATTGTAAGTGCAGGAAATGAAGATTTGAACACCTATATTGAGGTAAACGAACCCGCAACAGGAGTTGTTACTGAACGACCAACCTTCACAAATATTAGCGGTGACGGTATTGGTCTATTTGCTAGTAAGTATCAGGTTGCAGTTACCGGAAATCTTTCTGATGGTTCGGTTTTAGAACTCTGCAAGGGTCCTGTTACTTCTGGATATAAATTTTGTATTGATTCAACTGATCAGATTACAGCAATATCCAATTTAACTGGTGGTGAAAACGTGGGCTGTAATTAATACCCACAGTTACAAGAGTTTGAAAAATAAATAGTTGTATTGGGAAGAAGACTCTTTATTCTATCTTTTTCTGAATTACTAAATAGTATTACTCTCAGGTCTAATTCTTTTAATCTAGTTAGAAATTTTATGTTTTCAGAAACTTCAGATAAATCGTTGGACCACAAATCTAAATAGGCTAAGCTTTTTAGTTTGCTAATGTTTTCTGGAATTGATTTTATGCTGTTTTGATTGACAATAAGTCTTTTTAAACTTTTGGCACCTAAGATAGCTTCTGGAATCTCTTCAAGTTGGTTTTTACTTAAGTTGATTTCTAAAATATGTTTTGGAAAAACAATTGATGAATCAATAGTTGAAAGTTTATTTTTTGAAAGCTTTAGTACATGTAAATTTTTAAAAAAAGAAATTTCTTTAGGAATTTTAGTTAGCTTTTTCTTTGACAAATCTAGTACGTAAACCAAATCAGGGTTTTTTAATGCCTGTTCAATTGATTTGTATTTTTTACAGGTATCCAAGTGATCAAAAGGAAGCTGCTGAGAAAAAAAAGAGCAATAAGAAAAACAGAGAAAAAGGAAGCTTATTAAACTAAGATAGAAGGGCGATGGATTTTTTTTGGTCGTCAATCAATTGCAGTTTTAGTGCATTAATATCGTCAAATTTTTTTTCTTCGCGAATTCTATCAATAAATTCTACTGTAATTTTTTGATTGTAGATGTTTTGGTTAAAGTTGAAAATATGTACTTCATAAGAAGTGATGTTTTCTTTTTTATTTAGGGTTGGCCTTGTGCCAATATTCATCATGCCATTGTAGGTGGAGTTATTTGCATTTACTTTTACAGCATACACCCCTTCTGATGGCTTTATTTTATCAAAGTCAGAAATGTCTATATTAGCCGTAGGAAAGCCGATTGTTCTTCCAATCTTTTCTCCTTCTCTAACAGTTCCTGATAATGTAAATCGATGACCAAGGTAATTATTGGTCTTTTGAATATCGCCATCATAAATGGCGTTTCTAATTTTTGTAGAACTGATTTTGATGGCGTTAATTTCTTGAGCAGATATTTCATCAATTTTAAATCCATATAGAGGTGATAATTCGTTTAGTAAATCTAAGTTCCCCTCTCTATTTCTTCCAAATTGATGGTCATATCCAATAACAAGATGGTGTGCATTAAGCTGGTTAACAAGTAAATCTCTTACATATTCTGTTGGAGATATTCTAGAAAATTCTTTAGTGAAAGGGTGGATAACCAAATGGTCGAGACCATATTTTTCTAATAAGTTGATTTTTTCATCAATGGTGTTAATCAGTTTTAGGCTAGAATTATCGTTGAGTATTACTTTTCTAGGATGGGGATCAAAAGTTAGAAGAACTGACTCGCCTTGGCAATTTTCAGCAATTTTATTAATTCTTTTTATAATGGTTTGATGACCAATATGAACACCATCAAATGTTCCTACAGTAATAACAGGATTTTTAATGTTTTTATATGTGTCTATACTGTAGTGAACCTTCAATTGGAGAAAAATTAAATTTTTTTGTATTTGTTAGTAACGCAAACTTATGATTTTACAGATAAAAAAGCATAATAAAATGGCATAAAAAATATTTTACTAACACCCATAGTAATTCCAATAAAATGTGTTAGTTTTGCCAAAAATTTTAATAAAATAAAAATAATATATATGTCTCAGTTAAAGGGTAAAATTTCTCAAATAATTGGTCCAGTTGTAGACTTAAGTTTTGAAAACGCAGATAAGTTACCGAATCTTTTGGATGCTATTGAAGTAGTAAAGGAAGATGGTTCAAAGGTTATTCTTGAATGTCAAAAGCATATTGGTGAGGACAGTGTTCGAACTATTGCTATGGATTCTACGGATGGTTTAACAAGGGGTATGGAGGCAATTAGCATGGGATCGCCAATTGTTATGCCTGTTGGTGATCAAGTGAAAGGTAGGTTGTTTAATGTGGTTGGAGATGCCATTGATGGTATTGGTAATTGTCCAAAAGAAGATGGTCTTCCTATCCATAGAGAAGCTCCAAAATTTGAAGATTTATCTACTTCTACTGAGGTGTTGTTTACAGGAATCAAGGTTATTGACTTAATTGAGCCTTACGCTAAAGGTGGTAAAATTGGTTTGTTTGGAGGTGCTGGTGTTGGTAAGACGGTTCTTATTCAAGAGCTAATTAACAATATTGCAAAAGGACACGCAGGTCTTTCTGTTTTCGCTGGTGTTGGAGAACGTTCAAGAGAAGGTAATGATTTGCTTCGTGAGATGTTAGAGTCTGGAATTGTAAAGTATGGTGATGCTTTTATGGAGGAAATGGAAAAAGGGAATTGGCCTCTTGATAAGATAGATAAAAAAGAATTGGAAAGCTCTCAAGCAGCTTTTGTTTTTGGACAAATGAATGAGCCTCCAGGAGCACGTTCTAGAGTTGCTCTTTCGGGACTAACATTAGCTGAGAATTTCCGTGATGGCGATGGTGAAGGTCAAGGTAGAGATATTCTTTTCTTTATTGATAATATATTCAGGTTTACTCAAGCTGGTTCTGAAGTATCTGCGCTTTTAGGTAGAATGCCCTCTGCTGTTGGTTATCAACCAACTCTAGCTTCTGAGATGGGTGCTATGCAGGAAAGAATTACTTCAACTAAAAGAGGTTCTATTACTTCTGTGCAAGCGGTTTATGTACCTGCAGATGATTTAACGGATCCTGCTCCAGCAACAACTTTTGCTCACTTAGATGCTACTACTGTACTTTCTAGAAAATTAGCGGCAATTGGTATTTATCCTGCTGTTGATCCTCTTGATTCGACTTCAAGAATTTTAACTCCACAAATTATTGGTGAAGAGCATTACAATTGTGCGCAGAGAGTTAAAATTTTACTTCAGAGAAATAATGAGCTACAAGATATTATCGCCATTCTTGGAATGGAAGAGCTTTCTGAAGAAGATAAGTTAATTGTTCATAGAGCAAGAAGAGTTCAACGTTTCTTGTCTCAGCCATTCCATGTTGCTGAACAGTTTACGGGTATGCAAGGTGTTTTGGTTAGTATTGAAGATACTATTAAAGGTTTCAATATGATTATGGATGGTGAGGTTGATCAATATCCTGAAGCTGCATTTAACCTTAAAGGTACTATTGAAGAGGTTATCGAAGCTGGTGAGAAAATGTTGGCTGAAGCTAAATAATAAACACTATGGATTTACAGATAATAACACCAGATAATGAGTTGTTTTCCGGAGAGGTTGATTCAGTTGTGGTTCCAGGGAGTGACGGATTAATAGGTATTCTTAATAATCATGCTCCATTGGTTAGCTCTTTAAAAAGTGGAAAAGTTAAGGTGAGTAATGGTGGGCAAGAACAATTTTTCGATGTTAATGGCGGTGTTGTTGAAGTGCTTAAAAATAAAGTCATTATTCTAGCAACTTAAAATTCAAAAATAATTAGACACTAAAAAAGCCCTCTTTTGGAGGGCTTTTTTTAGTTAAAGATTGTTGTTGTATTATTTAGTGTTGTTTTCAACAACTGTAGCTTCTTCTACATTTTCATTATTTGTAGTTTCTTCTTTTGCTTCAGTTTCTTTTTCCATTTTAGATAGCTCATTTATTCTATCTTCGAAATCTTTAATGAATGGGAATTTTTCTTCTAATTTATTTTTCCCCTTTGAAATTTGAATTTCTAATTCTTCTTTAGTTGAATCAACAGTTTTAAAGAAGTCGCCAACAAGGTTTTTACCTTCTGTGTCAGCTTTCTTTCCTACTTCAACCAATTCATCAAATTGAGTCTTCATTTTGTCGTTAGTTTGCTTTGCTAAACCTAGTCCAGCATAAGCAAGAGTTTTAATTAAATCCATAAGTTTTATTTTTTTGTCGTTGTTGTTTTCTTTTTTGTTGTTGTGTTTTTCATATTTGAAATTTCATTTTCAAGATCTTTTATTCTTTCTTTTAATGCATTCATTTCATTTTCTTTTTTATTAAAATCAAAAGTTTCAGAAATTTTCGCACTTGTTTTCTTTATTTTACTTTCAAATTCATTTCTTTTTTCTTCAGTTGAATTCAAAAAATCTTCAATAATTCTCTTTCCTTCTGTGTCAGAGATTTTACCCTTTTCTACAAGGTCATCTATTGTTTCTTTTATTTTATCAGTAGTTAAAGTTGCTAGACCTAAGCCTGCATATACAAAGTTTTTAATTGTGTCCATTGGTTCTAATTTTTTTGTTATGTCATTGTCTTGTCAAATAGTGTACCAAAAAATGTTATATTCAATAAAAATTCATCAAAAAATAAATTAAAGTATTGATATTCAATATATTAACTATATTTTTAAGGGTGAACTATTATTTTTAAAATAGTACAATGCTTTGATTTTGACCTGACAAAAGGTTAACTATTTAATTATTATTGGTTCAGTTGTGTATATATTTGGCAGAACACTATGGCCAAAAAAGCTTATTATATTTTAACGGGACCACCATCTTCTGGCAAAACAGCGCTTATAAATTATTTTCAGCATCTTGGTTATACATGCTTTGATGAAATGGCAAGAGCTATAATTCAAGAGAATAAAAAAAATAACATTAATTGTTTTCCTTGGAATAACATTAAGGAGTTTAGTCATCAAGTTTTTTTAAGAAGTGTTGATTTGTTCGTTGCTGAGCCATCTAATTCCTTATGTTTTTTGGATAGAAGTATTGTTGATTTAATAGCATATTTGGATTTAGCAAAAATAAAAAGGAACCCACTATATATAAAGACGATAAAAGATATTAGTTACGATAAAAAGGTGTTTTTTTTACCATTTTGGGATAAAATATATCTAAATGATAATGAACGTATTGAAACTAAGCAACAAGCTCTTTTAATTGAAAAACATCTTTTGCTAGTTTATAGGGAATTGGGTTTTGATCTTGTTATAGTTCCTAAGATAAAATTAGAAAAACGTGCAGATTTTATTTTAAAAGAAATCCAGTAAGCTATTTAGCTTCTTTTTTGAGTAAGGTAAAACTTTTTCTATGATGAGAAGTTACTCCATATTTTGCAATAGCCGCTCTGTGGTTTTTTGTTGGGTAGCCTTTGTTTTTATCCCAATTGTAATTGGGGAAATCTTCGCCAATTGATTGCATTATGTCATCTCTAAATGTTTTGGCAATTACTGATGCGGCAGCTATACTCAAGAATTTGGAGTCTCCTTTTATTATACAATGGTGTTGTATATTGTAGTATGGATTAAATCTATTGCCATCTATTAGTAAAGCAGCTGGCTTTATCTTTAATTCATCAATAGCTCTGTGCATGGCTAAAAAAGAAGCATTCAAAATGTTTATTTGATCGATTTCTTCATTTGACACTATCCCTAAGCCCCACGAAATGGATTCCTTAATAATTACATCTCTAAGCTGGTAGCGTTGTTTTTCAGTCAGCTTTTTAGAATCATTTAAGGTCGAGTTTTGAAATGTTGGGGGCAAAATTACTGCTCCGGCAACAACTGGCCCTGCTAAACATCCTCTTCCAGCTTCATCGCAGCCTGCCTCTACAATCCCTTTTTTATGAAAAAGTTGAAGCAAGGTTAATTAAAAAGAGTGTTAATGTTTACTTTCTTGTCAATTATAGCAGGTAATTCAGCTATTGGGACTCGTTCTTGAATCATAGAGTCTCTTTCTCTTATTGTAACGGAATTATCGGAAAGAGAATCGTGGTCTATGGTTATGCAAAAGGGTGTTCCAATTGCATCTTGTCTTCGATATCTTTTCCCTATTGAATCTTTTTCTTCATAGTGACACTGATGGTTGATTTGAAGAGTTTTCATAATATCTCTCGCTTTTTCAGGAAGACCATCTTTTCTTACAAGTGGAAGTATGGCTACTTTAATAGGTGCTAAAGGAGCGGGTAAATTTAGCACTGTTCTGAAAGTGCCGTCTTCAAGCTTTTCTTCATTTAAAGAGTGAGATAAAATTGCTAAAAACATTCTATCTAAACCGATTGAGGTTTCAATTACATAAGGAATGTAATTTTCATTTAATTCGGGATCAAAATATCGAAGTTTCTTTTTTGAATACTCTTCGTGCTGTTTAAGGTCAAAGTCGGTTCTGGAATGAATTCCTTCTAATTCTTTAAATCCGAAAGGAAAGTTAAATTCAATATCACAAGCAGCATCTGCATAATGAGCCAACTTTAAATGATCGTGAAAACGTAAGTTGTCGTTAGAAATTCCTAGAGATTTATGCCATTTAATTCTATTTTCTTTCCAATGCTCATACCATTTTTGTTGAGTTCCTGGTTGAATAAAGAATTGCATCTCCATTTGCTCAAATTCTCTCATTCTAAAGATAAATTGACGAGCAATAATTTCATTTCTAAACGCTTTGCCAATTTGAGCAATTCCAAAGGGAATTTTCATCCTTCCGGATTTTTGAACGTTAAGGTAGTTGGAAAAAATTCCTTGAGCTGTTTCGGGTCTAAGATAAATGGTGGAAGCATCTCCAGCAACAGAACCCAATTCTGTGGCAAACATTAAATTAAATTGACGCACATCTGTCCAATTTTTCGATCCACTTACAGGGCACACTATATTTAGATCAACTATTAAATCGTAAATTGCTTTTAGGTTGTTGTCCTCAAAAGCAGCTTTCATTTTTTCGTTAATACGATTTATTTCATCGGTTCTACGAAGTACATTAGGATTGGTGTTTCTAAACTCATCTTCATTAAATGCTTCGCCAAATCTTTTTTTTGCTTTAGTAATGTCTTTGTTGATTTTACCTTCAATTTTAGCAATATAATCTTCCAAAAGAACATCTGCACGATATCTTTTCTTAGAATCTTTATTGTCAATTAGTGGATCATTAAAAGCGTCTACATGACCAGATGCTTTCCAGGTAATTGGGTGCATAAAAATGGCAGCATCAAGACCAACAATATTTTCATTTAGCTGAACCATTGATAGCCACCAATATTTTTTGATGTTGTTTTTAAGTTCAACTCCATTTTGTCCATAATCATAGGTTGCACTTAAGCCATCGTATATTTCGCTGTTAGGAAAAATAAAACCAAACTCTTTGGCGTGAGAAATGATTTTTTTAAATTGATCTTCAGAAGGCATCTTTAATGTTTATAATTTGGAACAAAAATAATACTTCCTGTATCATTGAGGTATAAACTGTATACTAAGTTGTCTTATTTACTGTAAATTTAAATGCTTTTTAATCTAGTTTTTGGGTGTCTATTTTAATTTTCTTTTATGATTGAAGTTGATGATAAGCTTGTTTCTTTGGATGTTTTTGAAAAAAAATTTGCTTGTGATCTTGCCTCATGTAAGGGGGCTTGTTGTGTTAAAGGTGATTCTGGGGCTCCCTTAACAAGGGATGAAATTCAGAGAATAAATGATTCAATTGATCAAATTAAGCCAAACATGAGGCCTGAAGGGCTTAAGGCTATTAAGGAAAAGGGGATTTATTACATTGATGAAGATAATGAACCTGTGACAACTTTAGTAAATGGTGAAGAATGTGCTTTTGTTTATTTTGATTCTAACCAAGTGGCTAAGTGTGCCATAGAAAAAACATATAATGAAAATAAAACAACATTCATCAAGCCAATTTCCTGTCATTTGTATCCTATTCGAGTTGCAAAGTTAAATTTAGGACAAGCTTTAAATTACAATCAATGGGATATTTGTAAACCAGCTTGTGATTGTGGTGAGCAGCTAAAAGTTCCTGTTTTTAGATTTCTAAAAAAAGCAATAATTAGAAAATGGGGAGAAAATTTTTATGGCAAACTAGTAAAAATTGAAGCGCATCTAAAGGATGTCGATTCTTCTGAATAGTAAAATTATATTTCATGTATGTAGTTTAAATGCCTTTTAATATTTTATTATTTTATAATATGTCAGTGAATAATTGTTGTTAACACAAGCTCTTTAATAAAGGATTTATTGATGATTAAAAACACTCTTAACTCTTTGTAAATTAGCATTTAACAACTTGAGAATGTTGCTAATTTTATTCAAAATAAAGTCTTTTTTGTTGATTCAATTGCTTTATTATTGACTTTCAGAAAGTTATAGAGTTATTAAATAAACGTGTTAATAACTCATTAAAATGTGAATTGAATTTTCTTGCCCTGTGTAAGTTTTTTTTGAATTTTTGTACTTCTCAATTAGAGTTTTTAAACGTAAAATTTAGATTTAAAAATCACCTTTCAGTTGTGATTACATTAATCGATTAGGTTAATCGAAACAGGATATCTTTTGCTTTAAATTTTACGCGAGAATGTAGAGTATTTGTACAACACTTTAAAATTTGATTATTTATGGAGAAAAAAACACCAGCAGAAATTAAATCAGAAAATGTCGACTTAAAAAAAGATTTATCTAAAGACATTTCTCTAGAAGAACCTATTTTAAAAGAAAACCCAAATCGTTTTGTTTTGTTTCCAATTCAACATTCAGATATATGGGAAATGTACAAAAAGCAAGAAGCAAGTATATGGACTGCTGAGGAACTTGACCTTGCTTCAGATTTAACAGATTGGGCAAATAAATTAAATGACGATGAACGATTTTTTATAAAACATGTTTTAGCATTTTTTGCTGCATCTGATGGTATTGTTAACGAGAATTTAGCTGAGAACTTTTTAAGTGAGGTTCAATATACAGAAGCTAAATTTTTCTATGGTTTCCAAGTTATGATGGAAAATATACATTCTGAAACATATTCTTTGTTAATAGACACTTACATCAAAGATTCAAAAGAGAAAGATTATTTATTCAATGCTATTGAAACATTTGAACCTGTTAAGAAAAAAGCAGAATGGGCTATGCGATGGATAGACAATGGCTCTTATGCCGAAAGATTAATCGCTTTTGCTGCCGTGGAAGGTATCTTTTTTTCAGGATCATTTTGCTCCATATTTTGGTTAAAGAAAAGAGGTCTAATGCCAGGATTAACTTTTTCTAACGAGCTAATATCTAGAGACGAGGGATTACACTGTGACTTTGCATGTTTACTTTACAATAACCATTTAGTAAATAAATTACCAAAAGAAGATGTCAGAAAGATTATTGCTGATGCTGTTGAGATTGAAAAGGAATTTGTTGTTGAGTCACTTCCTGTAAGGTTAATAGGTATGAACTCAGATTTGATGTGTCAATACATAGAATTTGTTGCTGACCGTTTACTAGTTGAGCTGGAAAATGAAAAAATATACAATGCTACAAATCCATTTGATTTTATGGATATGATTAACCTTCAAGGCAAAACCAATTTCTTTGAAAAAAGAGTGGGTGAGTATCAAAAAGCAGGGGTTTTAAATAAAAATGAAGGTGGAAGTAAAATTAGTTTTGACGAAGAATTTTAAAATAGTTTACATATGTACGTATTAAAAAGAGATAATAGAAGAGAGGTAGTAAAATTTGATAAAATCACTGCCCGAATTAAGAAGCTTTGCTATGGTTTAAATCCATTGGTTACACCTGAAAAGGTAGCTATGAAAGTTATTGAAGGATTGTATGATGGGGTTACCACAAGTGAGTTAGATAATTTAGCTGCTGAGGTTGCTGCAACTAATACGATAACTCATCCGGATTACGCCCTTTTAGCTTCAAGAATTGCGGTTTCCAATTTACATAAAAACACTAAAAAGTCATTTTCAGAAACTGTTAAAGACTTACACGATTACATTGATCCTAAAAATGGAGAAAAAGCACCATTAATTTCTGATGAGGTTTATGAAATTGTTATGAAAAATGCGGACCTATTAGATTCTAATATTATTTATGATAGAGATTTTAGATACGATTATTTTGGTTTTAAAACTCTCGAAAGATCGTATTTATTAAAAATGAATGGAGAGGTTGCTGAACGTCCTCAGCAAATGATTATGCGTGTTGCTGTTGGTATCCATAAAGACGATTTAGATGCAGTAATCGAAACTTACAATTACATGAGTGAAGGATGGTTTACTCATGCTACTCCAACACTTTTTAACTCTGGCACTCCAAAACCTCAAATGTCTTCATGTTTTTTGTTAACAACT
>PAZE01000028.1 GCA_002716065.1 Crocinitomicaceae bacterium
TGCAAAGAAAACTACAACAGCTGCAAAGAAAACTACAACAGCTGCAAAGAAAACTACAACAGCTGCAAAGAAAACCACAACAGCTGCAAAGAAAACCACAACAGCTGCAAAGAAAACTACAACAGCTGCAAAGAAAACTACAACAGCTAAAAAAGAAGCTCCTGCTAAGGAAGAGGTTGTTGAAGTAGTAGAACAAGTTAAAGAAGAAGTTGTACAACCTGTAGCGAAAGAAGCTGAAAATGTTCCAACTAAAGAATTCGATTGGGATGCATTTGAATCTGATTTAGATACGTATTCTAAAGATGAAAGAAAAAAATTAAACGATATCTATGATGTAACCCTTACTCAGATTGAGGAAAAAGAGTTAATCACAGGTTTTGTTATAGCTATAAATAAAAAGGAAGTTGTAATTAACATCAACTACAAAAGTGAAGGTATTGTTCCAAAGAATGAATTTAGGTACAATCCAGATTTAAAAATTGGTGACGAAGTAGATCTTTACATAGAAAGTATGGAGGATAAAACTGGTCAGCTAGTTGTTTCTCATAAGGTTGCTAGAACCCACAGAGCATGGCAAAGGGTTAATGAAATTCTTGTTTCNGGAGAAATTGTTACTGGTTTTGTTAAGTGTAGAACAAAAGGAGGATTAATTGTTGATGTATTTGGTCTTGAGGCTTTCCTTCCTGGTTCACAAATTGATGTTAAGCCAATTAGAGATTATGATCAGTATGTTGGTAAAAACATGGAATTTAAAGTGGTTAAAATTAACCACGAGTTTAAAAATGTAGTTGTTTCTCATAAAGCGTTAATTGAAGCGGAAATAGAAGAGCAGAAGAAACAAATCATGTCTGGGCTTGAAAAAGGTCAGGTTCTTGAAGGTACTGTTAAAAACATTACTTCTTATGGTGTGTTTATTGATTTAGGTGGTGTTGATGGATTGATTCATATTACTGATTTATCTTGGGGGAGAGTAAATCACCCTGAAGAGGTGGTTACACTTGATGAGAAAATAAAGGTGGTAATTCTTGATTTTGATGACAACAAAAAACGAATTGCATTAGGATTAAAACAGCTTAATGATCATCCTTGGGAAAATCTAGATCCAAACGTTAATGTTGGAGATAAGGTTAAAGGTAAGGTAGTTGTTTTAGCTGATTATGGTGCATTTGTTGAAATTGCTCCCGGTGTAGAAGGACTNGTTCACGTTTCTGAAATGAGCTGGAGTCAACATTTAAGAACAGCAAATGATTTCTTAAAAGTTGGAGACCAGGTAGAAGCAGTTGTGTTGACATTGGATAGAGAAGAAAGAAAAATGTCTCTTGGTATTAAGCAATTAATGCCTGATCCATGGGAAGATATTGAAACAAAATACCCAGTTGGTTCTAAGCATAGTTCAAAGGTTAGAAACTTTACCAACTTTGGAGTTTTTGTTGAGGTAGAAGAAGGTATCGATGGATTGATACATATCTCAGATCTTTCTTGGGAGAAAAAGTTTAAGCATCCTTCTGAGTTTTGTGCTGTTGGAGATGAGCTAGAAATTATTGTTCTTGAATTAGATAAAGAAAACAGAAGACTTAGCTTAGGTTATAAGCAATTAGAAGAAAATCCATGGGATGTATATGAGACTTTATTTGAATTAGGTTCTGAGCATGAAGGTACAGTCGCTAAAATGAAAGATAAAGCTGGAATTATTTCTCTTCCTTACGGAGTTGAGTCGTATTGCCCTGCAAAACATATGAAAAAAGAAGACGGTTCTGATTTAACTATTGATGAAAAGGCT
The DNA here is from genome assembly GCA_002716065.1 of Crocinitomicaceae bacterium. Taxonomy (GTDB): domain Bacteria; phylum Bacteroidota; class Bacteroidia; order Flavobacteriales_D; family Parvicellaceae. The sequence continues at coordinate 1,781 of PAZE01000028.1, forward strand.
TCTTTTAGAGTTATTGAGTTCAATAAAGATAGTAAGAAGATTCTTGTTTCACATACGAAAGTATGGGGTCAGGTTGAGGAGAAAAAAGCAAAAGCGAAATCAAAATCAACTAGTAGAGCAGTTAAGAATTTAAATGATTCTGCAGAAAAAACTACTCTTGGTGATTTAGGTGCTTTAGCTGATTTGAAAAAACAAATGGATAAAAAGAAGAAGTAATTTCTTTTTCACTAATACTGTTTAAAAAAACCGCTCAATATTTGAGCGGTTTTTTTAGTTATATAAATCCAATTATTTACATTAGCATTTTATTATTTGAAAATAAATTGATATGAGCGTACTTGTTAATAAAGAGTCTAAAATTATAGTACAAGGTTTCACTGGAAGTGAAGGTACTTTTCATTCTGAGCAAATGATTGAATATGGTACCAACATAGTTGGTGGAGTAACACCTGGTAAAGGAGGTACTACTCATCTTGAAAGACCTGTTTTTAATACTGTAAAAGATGCAGTCTCTTCTACTGGTGCTGATGTGTCAATTATTTTTGTTCCTCCAGCATTTGCATCTGATGCTATTCTTGAATCTGCATCTTCTGGTATTAAGGTTATTATTTGTATTACTGAGGGTATTCCTGTTGCTGATATGATAAAGGTAAAAGATTACCTTAAAAATATCGATTGTACATTGGTAGGGCCTAATTGTCCTGGAGTAATTACAGCCGGAGAAGCTAAGGTAGGTATAATGCCAGGATTTATTTTTCAAAAAGGTAGTATAGGTATTGTTAGTAAATCTGGAACGTTAACTTACGAAGCAGTGGACCAAATTTCTAAAGTTGGTCTAGGGCAGACAACCGCTATTGGTATTGGAGGAGATCCTATTATAGGAACAACTACTAAAGAAGCCGTTGAATTGTTAATGAATGATGATGATACCCATGGTATAATTATGATTGGTGAAATTGGGGGTAATCTTGAAGCAGAGGCAGGAAAATGGATTAAAGAAAATGGCACCAAGCCCGTTGTTGCATTTATTGCTGGTGATACTGCTCCAAAAGGTAGAACTATGGGACATGCTGGGGCAATAGTTGGTGGTGAAAGTGATACAGCTGCAGCGAAGAAAAAGATTCTAAGAGAATGTGGTGTTCATGTGGTTGATTCACCAGCTGATTTAGGAACGAAAATGGCAGAGCTTGTTTCTTTAACTGTTTAGTAAGGNTCTACTAAATATCCTTTTTTTCTTAATAAATTTATTATTCCTTTTTCTCCTGGAAGATGTGCTGCACCTACAGCAATAAACACTGAATTTTCTTTAAGGTACTTTTCTGATCTTTTAGTCATATTGTGATTTCTAGAAACCAATAGAACATCATTTATGATTTTTGTATACAATGAATCTTCATCGCTATTTTGTTGAGTTAAAATTAGTAAGCTATCCAAATCTTCTTTCAAGTATAATTCTAGTATTTTTTCTAATTCTTTAGATTGAAATTTTCCTGCTTCTTTTACAGCTTTTACCAATTCTTTTGCCTGTAGTTCATAAGGAAAACTATTAAAAGCATTAAGCTGTTCTTCCATTTTCTCAAGACCAATAATTTTTTTGTTTTGATTTTTTGCCATAGAATGGAAATACATGTCTAGGGCCTCTTTTTTTTGGCTGCCCAATTCTTTTATAGCAATCATTTGGGCGGTGTAAATGGGTTGTATTTTATCAAAAAAGAACAAACTTACCCCTAAGGAGTCACTAAAATAAGTAGACACCTCAAGGTATTCTTGTTTTGAAAGGAGTGTTTTTAGTGAAGCTGAAGAATCCATAACAAGCCCTTGCATTAATTCAGCTTGATTTATGCTATCAAGATTTAATTCCATAGCATATGTTTTAGCCTTTTTGAATGCTTTTAGAACACCGTCTTTAAATTTNAAAACACGCTCATCTTGAGTATGCATTGTTCCGTAAATAAATGAAGTGTCTTTTAAGTTGTTTCCATAAATTTTCCAAAAGAGACTATTGTATTTTTCTTGAGAATATAAACCAAATGAANGACAAATAGAAACTAGAAAAGTNGTGTGTTTAAGCATTGTAACTGTTGTTAGGAAATAAAAAACCCCCAAGCATTATGCGCAAGGGGGTTAGTGTATTTAATGTTTAAATTTATTCGCTTACTGGACCTTCAGCAGGTTTTATTGGCGAAGCTGAGTTGTCTGGAGCTTTTATTTCACCTTTAATTCTAATGATTTTAACTGGATGATTAGTAGCGTTAGATTGAATAGTTACAGACTTATTAATAAGACCTATTCTTTTTGTGTCATATTTTACTTTCAATTCGCCAGATTTTCCAGGGGCAATAGGCTCTCTAGGCCATGAAGGAACAGTACATCCACAAGAACCTTTAGCGTTAGAAATAACTAGATCTTCTGTGCCTGTGTTAGTGAAAACAAAAACACATTCACCATTTCCATGTTGTTGCATAACACCGTAATCGTGTGTTTCTTTCTCAAAAGAAATTTCAGCACCACCAACTTTTACAGGAACTACTTCTTGAGATTTTACTGAAATATTTGCTGTTAAAAATGCGATCAGCAAAAGACTCATTGATAAGATTGATTTTTTCATTTTGATTTGTTTTGTATTTAATATTTTCAATTATTTAGTTAAGTTAATAATACTATTGACTACATGTATTTCTTTAACAATACATTAACAAAAAGGTTGCCAAAACTAACCTGCTTTATTTGCTTTTTGTTGTTTTGAATCCTTTTCTTCTTTTTCTTGTTCAAGAATTTTAATGTACGGAATTTCAATTTTTTCTAATTGCTCAAGTAACTTTCCTAATGTCAGTGCGTCAAGCTTTTTACCGATTATCTTTTTGTTTTTGTCCAATAGGTATATCTGAGGAGTGCTAAAGATATCATAGGTTTTTCTAAAGTTTAAGCTTTTTAAATCAGTAACTCTTTGCTCAAAAAGATATTTTTTTGGGTTTTCATTAGCCTCAGGAAAATCTGAAATATTAATCCATTTGAGCTTGTTGTCTTTTATGAATTTTTTCCATTTTTCATTTTCTAAATTGGTCCCTATGCCAATAAATTCAATATCAATATTATTTTCTTTAAGTTCTTGATATATTTTTTTAAGCTTTGGCATTTCTTTCTTACAATGTCCGCAGTCAGGATCCCAGAAAATAAGTAGGTTGTATTTTTGAGGGAGTCGGTAAAAGTCAATCCACTTTTTTTCAGAAGTGTCGGCAAGAATTATCCTTGGAGCTAATTTTCCAATAAGTAGGGGTTCTAGTGCTGTTGCTTTTTCACAAAGCTCATCTAACTTTTCTTTTTTTAACCAGAAAGCTTTTGAGCTATCTGCTGGACAGTAATAATCTTTTGCCATACAAACAAAAACTCCATCCATACCCATTATTTTGGAGGTTTCAAAATTATAGGTGATAAAGTGAACGGTATATTTAAATAAGTCTGTACCTCCTTTTATTTGGTTAACAATTTTGTGCGCATAGGAGCAAATAGTGTCAGGATGCTGAATAAGTAACTTTTTGAAAAAATAATTTAGCTTATTATGATATACGGGTGAGTGAACTATTCTTGAATCGCTTAGGTCAATATTATCCCAAAAATGATTGAGGTAGAATTTATATTTTAAGGTGTCATTTGTGCTTATTTCTTTAGGAATAACAGGATCGATACTCATGTTAAGTATTTTTCCAATAAGCCGGTCTTTATTTTCAGTCACAATCTTTTTTTGATAAGCTTTAACCTCTTTATCTACGGCACTTAATTTGTTGTTGTCTCCAGCTTTTTTATAAGCCTCTGCCTCATTTTTCTTTTTATTGATGAACTGTATATAATCATAGAAAAGTTTATTTTCTATTGATTTTTTCACTTTCATAGCTGGGATAAAAGCTTCAATTGAGGTTTCCATTTCAACTTCTTTATCAGCCATAATAAATTCAAAATACTTAGGTCCTGGGCATATCAATGCATAAACACCAGCTTTGTAGTTGTCTTTTTTAAATTGAACTACTCCATTTTTTGAATATGAAGTGTCTGCGTAATACAACCTGTCACCTAAATATCTTCCTAAAAATATGGTGGTGTCATTTAGGCCATTAATTTTAAATTTAAGCTGTTGGCTAAAAGAAGATGTAAATAAGAAAACAGTAAATAAGATTAGGAAATAGCGCATGGTTTATAAACTTAATTTTATGAAAGTAAACAAAAGACGAACCAAAATGCAAAATGGTGCATATAAGTATGTGATTTTAACAAAAATTTAGGAAAATCAGCAAGCAATTTGAGTTATTCTTTTTTTAGTTGTAATTGAGTTAATGAAAATAAAAAGTAAAACAAAGAGTAACCCTGTAATAAAGGTGTAGGCATTAATATTGGTTGGTAATTCAATCTGTTTTTCAGTTAAAAACCAATAATTTATATATTTTTTGAAAGTGAAAACAATTCCACAACTAATAAGTACCATTATAAGGTAGTATTTGGTGATGATAATGTTTATTGATTTGCTAATGCTATTGATTGTGTATCCTAGCATTAATAGTGTTTTTATTTCATCTTTTGATTTGTTAATTAGTATTCTGTTATAGAATATTAATAATAAAATGGATTGAAAAATTATAATTAGACTTATAAAAAGCTGATAGGACAATCCACTTTTTAGAAGTTCTTGAATTTTATTTTCTTTAATGAGTTCTTGATTGGTTTGGTAGTTGTGCTTTTTTAAAAACTTAGCTATTTCAGGGTCTTGGGCATTATTTGTTTCAATTATAAGCTGACTTTTATGGCTAATTTTGGAATTTCCATAGATTTTGTTGGTATAACTTAAAAATGCATTAGGGACTAAAATGCTGTTGATCCTATCAGAAAAGCCAATTACTTTTGAGTAATAGATTTTACGTTTTTGATTGCCCTCAATAATGAGTTTAAAAGGAATGGTTGAGAGTAATTTTTTGCTTATTTGAGGGGTTCCCATACTTAATGCAATTCCAAAATTATAGGCATCGAGATAAGTAGAGGGTAAAATAATGGGAACTAAGGAGTCAGAATTGCTCCATGGCCAGCTATTGGTTTTGATGTCGATGAATTTATCTGGAATTGATTCAAAATAAGCCAATGTAGAAAACTCTGGAAATGCGCCCCCCTTTTCACTAAGTTGAACGAAAACTTTGTAACGACAACCTTGAAACACAGCCATTGATTTGACAAAATATTTATTAGCTATAGCTTCTAGCTCTTGGTTGGAAAAGGAGTTGTTGTTAATTCCAAAAGAGGATAATTCAGACACATTCTTTTTAATTACAAAATAATCGTTGTGAATTAAATTGTTGGATTGGCTTGAGATTGATTTAATGTCTACATACAATTGTATTGAAAGAAATAAGATGCTAAGTCCTACAATTGTACCTATTGAGGCTAACCAAATTGCAGATTTATTCTTTTTGTATGCAAAAATTTTTTGAATCATATTTTGATGTTAACCACATCCTTAAAAGGGGATTGGTCTGTTAATGATGTTACTATAAAATTGGCATTTTGCTCTTTACAGGTTTTGTAGATTTCTTCTGCTGCAATTATACTATTGTTGTAGTCAAGACGCGAAAAGGGTTCATCCATTAAAAGTGTTTCAAAAGGCTGAATTAGTGCTCTAATAATTGCTGTTCTTTGCTGCTGTCCAAGAGAAGTTTCTTTTGCTTTTTTGTCTTTTATTTTTTCAATTCCTAAGGTGCTTAAAAGCCTTAAAATTTCTTCCTCAGATTTAAAATTGGTTAAATCATTTTTTACAATCAGGTTTTCCCATATAGTATGTTCTTTAAGTAGTTGAAGGTTTTGTGGGATATATGCCAGCTTAGTTGAACGGATATGAGCCCATGTATTAAAATTTAGCTCATCAATAGATTTGTTCTCCAATAATATTTTTCCTTTATAATCATTTCTTAAACCATAGCAATAATTAATAAAGGTAGTTTTCCCTTTCCCAGAATCCGAAACGATAGTGTAATTGTTATTTGGTAAAAATTCAATTTCTTTATTCCATAATTGCGAATTTTCTAGATTTTCATTTTCTAGAGCATTGGGTGTAATGTATTGAAAAGTCCAATTCAATTGAGTTGATTTTATACTTGCAAAGTACTTAATATTGTTTTAACTTTAAAGTACGCTTTTCAGCTATTTATTAGCTTTTGTTAAAGCTAGGTTAATAACCGCCCACATAGTGCCGTTTTTAAACTTAACACCTTAAAAATTGGGAATAATATTTGTTTAGTAATGGCGTGCCGACCATTTTATATGTCAGTCGGATTACAGACCTAAGCTTGAGTTCCCAACCATGTTGAACCCAAGTTTGACAACCATTAACTGTGTGGGTTTTTTACTCTACAATAAGCTTAGAAGTTAAATGCTCAATTTTAAGCAGATAAACTCCTTTTTTAAGATTGATTTTAATATGGTCGCTTGCATAACCGTAGTCAACTAATTTTCCTTGAAGGTCAAAAATTTCAAATTCTTTATTGCTGTAAATTTCAGAAAGATATACAAGGTCTTTACAAGGATTAGGATAAATAGATAATTTAAATTCTGGGATATTTAGCACTGATGATGGGTCATTTATATCAATTCTAATATTGTCAAGTGCAAGAATAAATTGATCTGTTGCGTAGTGTCTAAAGACAATATTTACTGTTTGGTTTTCAAGACCAAGAGTATCTAAATCTACCGAGAAATTGGTCCAATAAGGTGGTGCTGCAATAGTGTCAAATAATACTCCGCCAGCTAATATAGAATCTACAGAAATGTCGTTAAGGGTGTATAGAACTTGAATTCCGTCAGGGTAGGATTGATCAATAGATTTGGCATCAAAGTAAAGTACATTTCCTCCAGGTCCAAGAGTTACTGCCGGTAGAATTAAATAATCATCCGCATCAACAATAGGATCAAACCATGAATTAGCAATAACTATAGAATCTCCAATTCCAGTTGAATCGTAATCTTCATGAATTACAAAAGCGTCTGTAATGAAATTAACCGATGGACTATTAAATGGAATTCCGTTGTCATTATCAATAAGCTGCCAACCTGAAGGAAATCCATTGTTGAAATTTTCAGAAAGTACGGTAGTTTGAGAAAAGCTAGAACAATAAATAAATATTGCAACAGCAAAAAGTAGTCTTTTCATTTTTTTTTGTTAAAAATGCTAGGAATATATATGTAAATACTATTTACTCTTTAATGATTTTAATAGATTTTACTTTGTCTTGGGTAGTCAGGTTTACAATGTAAATTCCTGATGAAAACGATTCAGTATTGATGTTTATTTCATTTAATCCATTAATGTTCTTCTGAAAAACCAAACTTCCCAGTTGATTGTAAATTGTAAGTAGTTGGTAATCAACATCAAATTGAAGGGTAACGTTGTCTTTAAAAGGGTTTGGAAAGATATTTTCACTGTTATTTGGTTCAATTATAGAAGTACAATCGTAAAATATTAAATCAGTAATTGTTATGCTGTCACAGTTATATGAAGTTAAACTACTGTCAACTATAGTGGTGTTTGAGCCATAATAGTTTCCCTGAAAAAGAATACTGTCTCCAATACAAGCAGATAAACTATCATTGTTTGTTACCGATTGAGGAACAATTACTTCAACTAAAGATGTAATAGTATCTATATCAGTTGAATAGAACATTTCAACTCTTGAAATACTACCTCCGCTTTCAGAAAAAATGTTGGCCATACTATTAGAACTAAGATTTTGCTGCATGCCTGATCTTGTAAGAATAACAGGATATCCGTTGATAGAAGATGTAGCTGGAGATGGAGCATATGAATTATTATCATTTCTATTTCCAAAAATTCCAATAAAATCTAAACTGTCAACTGAAATACAAACATCAATAGTGTCCGTTAATGAATAATTTGCCCAGTAACCAAGCTCTATAAAGTCATTAGTGGTGCTAGACCATAAAGGGGGAGCTCCATTGTTAAATTTTACAACAGCAATATTTTGAGCTCCAGGATCAGCGTCAGTTGGAACTCTTAATCCTGTAATAACAAAATCGCATGGCGCTTGAAAATAATATCCTCTTACATTACCAGAAAAGGTCGAAGCATGAGCAGGAAGTATTAAAGCAGATGATGAGTCGGGTTCAATTGTAGATAAATAATAGTTGGTATTGCCAAACAATTGACCAGTTGCAAGAGAATCATTAGTGGCTAAAATAGTAGTTAGTGAAGAATCAGCATACCAAGAATAGTTGCAAGCACCTGTGTAAGTTAATACAGTTGACCCACTATCGCAACTACTAACTAGAGTGCCTGAAATGGTTGATGATTTTGAGCATCCTATGTAAGAAGTATAGTTTAAAGGCTTTTTAACTTCATTCTCCCCATCTACAGTATTAAAATCTGAACTAATTTGAGTGTAAAATGTTGTTGATAACAGTAGGGTAGCTAAAAAGAAGTATAATTTTTTCATTTATTTTTTTATTGTTTAAGGCAAAAGTAATTAAAATTTTATAGTATCAATTTTGTCAATGAACATAATTAACAATTTTAATTTTAAAAATTATATGATGAAAATCACCATGAATAAAAGAAAAAATTACCTTGGTTCTATGAAAATTAAATTCCTGACATTTTTATTTTTTTCCCCAGTCTTTTTTTATTGTCAAAGTTTTTCTTTGAATGATTTTTTTGATTACAGCCCTGTTTTACAAAAAGAGGTAGATCGTGTTTTTGATTCTATGAATGATACTAGTAGAGTTGGTCAATTGATCGTTCCTGCTGTTGGAAGATTGGGTAAACCAGATAAACATGTGATTGATTTATGTGAGAAAGGTAAAATAGGTGGTGTTTTGTTGTTAAATGGAACAGTAGAGAGCTTTACCAATTACGTTCATCTTTTTGATAGTATCTCTAAAGCAAATGGTTTTCCTTCGCCTATTTATAGTGCGGATGCTGAACCTACTTTGATTAAGTATAAAATAAAGGGTTCGACTCCAGTCCCTAAGACCAACGCTATCAAAACCATTCAAGAAGTTGAAAGTGTAGCTCAACAGATTTCTGATGATTTAAATGCTATTGGAATTACCCAAAATTTTGCTCCTGTTATTGATGCATCCCCTAATGAAGTGGTAAGCAACAGAAGTTTTGGTTTAAATATGGATACCGTTATTGATTTTTCAAACGCGTTTATTGATGTTACCCAATCTTATGGAATAATAGCTACTGCAAAACATTTTCCAGGACATGGTTTTGTTAGTGGAGATACACATAAAAAGCTGGTTTATATTGATGGAAAAATGAAAGAAGTTGAAAATTACTTACCCATTATAGCTAATGATGTTCTTTCTGTTATGGTTGCCCATATAGCAATTAAGAATAATGATCATTTTTCAACCGATAATTTACCTGCAACTTGTTCTAGAAAAATTGTTACTGATTTATTGAAAGATTCATTGGGGTTTAACGGTTTAGTTGTTACTGATGCACTAAATATGGGTGGTGTGGTTAATGTTCCAAATTGTGGCCTTAAAGCAATAAAGGCCGGATGTGATATGTTGCTTATGCCTGTTGATGAGGAAAAAGACATCAATGATATTCTTTCTGCAATACAAAATGATATAGAGTTAAAGTTAGATGTGTATTCTTCAGTAAAAAAAGTAATACGATTAAAATTGTGCTTAGGGATTCTTTAATTGTATGTTTTTTTATTCCATTGGTAGTCAGTAGGGTATATACTTTGAGAAAAACATATAAATGTGGTTATAGATATGAAAAGTATGTAGGCATATAAAAACCAAGCTACTCTGTGATATCCCCAATAGCCCATGTCAATTTCAGCACTACTTAATATAATCGAAGTAGGTGTAATTAGGGCGATAAATCCAGCAAATAACCCAATTGTAGTGAGCATTGTTTGAAGATTTTTTAAAGGAAGAGCTTTTAATTGGTTGTACCATTTAAGATCGTTTCCCCATTGATGAACTAAATAGAATTTTGTTTTTGAGAGTGCAATGAATAATAGTGGGTCAGCATTTTCATCTTCAAGATCAAGAGCTTTTGCAGGGGCAAGAATCATAAAGTTGCTGATTTCTTTTTTTTGCTTTTTACTGATTTCTTTTATCTTTAATATTGCTTCAACTGGAAGATCACTTTTGTAATGTTTACTCGGTAAAAATCTAAGTCTAAATTTAATAGCGATTTCTTTTATATCTGAAATGTCATAAATATTTTCCAATGATAGCTTAGAAATATCTAAGTTTTGAATTTTAAATTTAGTGTTAGAGATATTAGTGAGTATTTGTTTTTCACGATCGATTTCATCTTTTAAAATAGAATAGTAAGCATCAATATTGAAATTAGAGATGCTTTTTTTTCTAGAATTATCTATTTTTTCTTTAAGGTCAATACTTTTAAACATAAAAATCAATTAAACACCTAAAAATATAAAATTGATTGAATCAACTTTTCATTGTTTAACTTTAAAGTGCAGTGTAAAAAAGTGCAATTAACTCTTTGTCTTCATTTAAAGATCTGCTAACAGTTGTAATTTTTATAGATTCATTATGCTTAGGAGAATCGGCCGTTGGTGGAGTGTATCCAGAAAGAACTAACGACTCTTCATTTTCAGAAATAATCCGATTAGTTTCTGCAGTAGATTCTAACATAACTTCTTCTTTTGTTATTTCATAAGAAGAAATACCTAAATCCTCAGCAACTGTTGTAGGATAACTCGGAGAATGATCTTCTAAATAAATTTCATCCAATACTGGAGAAATTTTAGTTTTAACTGGCACCTCTTTAGTGTCATCGATTTTAGAAATAAGTTCCTCAGTTTCAGCTTTATTAGATAAACTAATTTCCTCTTTAGTAGTTGTTGGCTTGCTATTGGATACAGGTTGGCTTGCTACATTGGAGTTTTCTATAATTGATGATTCTTCAGGAAAATCTATTTTATCTAACTCTTTATTGGTCATTGATATTTCAGGTGAGGATTCGCTTGGGTTAACGTTAAGATAAATAGTTAAGATTATGGCTAAAGAGGCGGCAATTCCAATAAGCTGTGTTCCAGGCATGGAAACTACTTTTTTATCTAAAGGGAATAATGTTGTAACTATTCCATTAAGCCAAATTTTATTTTTTGAGTTGGTTTTTCTAAACTCTTCCAATAGGGAGTTTTTGAGTTCAATGGGTGGCTCAATAAGTTGATTTTCTGTTGGGTCATCTGTTATACTTACTATAAGATTTTTTAATTGATTGTATTCTTGTTCGTCTTTAATTTCTGCGGATATAATAGCAAGCTCATCTGAACTTAATTCAAAATATTCCTTACTTTTAAGCAAGTACTCAATGTTATGTTGAGAATCGTTCATAGTCTTAAGAGTTAAATAGTAGTTCGTTAATCAATAAAATAAGGGCAACTGAACTAGCTGGGTTGAATTCTTTTAAATTTTCACTTAATTTTTTTAGAGTATAGAAAATTCTCGATTTTATGGTTCCTTCACTAGTTTCCATTATTTCTGCAATTTCTTTAATACTTAGATTGTGCTTCATTCTCATAATAAATACTTTTTTATGACTTACACTTAGTTGATCTAATTCTTGATTTAATCTTTTGTGGAAAATTTTCTTATCATAAGAGTTGTCACTTTTATTGCTTTCTATGTTTATATTTTGTTTAAATAGTTCTGAAGAGGCATTTCTTCTAGTTTCTTGTTTTCTATATTCATTTTTGCACATATTATATGCAACGGTATAAATCCAGGTTTTAAATGATTTACTAGTGTTGTACAGTTTAGGTTTGTGAATAATTTTAGTGAATAAATCTTGAGTAAAATCCTGTGCCTTTTGCTGATCTTGCCATAACATTTTATAAAAATAATTAAGTATGGGTTTGCTCCACTTGTCGTAAATTTTGGAAAAAGCAGCCTCGTTCCCATTTGCTACCATGGTCATCAATTCACTGTCATCTAAAGAGGAATATTTAGATTTTAGAATTTTCATTTCTCATTAATGTATTGTTCTATTTCGGCCACTTTGTTTCCTTCTTCAGCAATTTTGAGTAATAGCTTTTTTATTTGCTTTTGTTGTGAGGTTTTATTTTTGGTTCCATAATATTTGTAAAGAATTATTAGTGGGATAGAATAATTTAGGTGGATTCTATTTAGCGTTAAGTTTTCAGTTGGTTTGGCTAATTCATCAGTCTTAAATTTATATTCCCAATTATTTACCAATTCAGGAATATTTTTGTATTCTTTTTTAGAGTGTTTAAAAGCTAATCCAGTAATGTATAATTGTTGGCTAAGGCTGGTTAATAGTTTAGGGTTTATAGTGACCGATAGATAGATGGGTGTGTTGGGGTTTTCTGAGATGGTTTTATTGATTAAATTATCTATTGATGTTGAAGGCTCTTTAATTTTTAGTTTATTGTACTGATTAGTTCTGTACTGAACATCTTTTAATAATTCTAAATTTAGAACGGTAACATCTTTTCTTATGTTTTTTACTTCTTGTTGTAGAATTGTTGGATAGGTGTCGTGTTCACCGTAAGTAAATAAAATCGCATTTTTCTCTAAGGAATTAAGTAAATTATGACTGTACTCAAGAAGGCCATTAGAATAGATATTGCTTTCAAATAATTTTTGGCAGTATTGTTTCTTTTTAGCAGGGTTGTCTGTAAGTTCATAATAGATAATATAGTCTATATATAATTGAGCATTATTTGGTGAAATCGCTGAAGCTTTTTCAAGATTACTAAAAGAGCTTTTAGAATGCTCGTTATTGATCACTTCTAAATAATTGTACTCATAAGATTCTGGATCTTGTTTTTTTAGGATGTCAACAATGCTGTCTAATTCTTTTTGGTCATTTGGGGATATTTCTTTGGAATATTTACTTGAAGATTGTTTTCTTTTTTTAATGTATGTATTCATTAAAAGTGTGTTGCTTATTTCGCTTTCTACTTTTTGTTTTGTTTCTGTTTTTTTTGTGTTTTCCTGAGAATTTGCAGTTACAGCGAAAAGCAAAAAGATACTATTAATGATTAGGTATTTCATCTTCATATGTATAGTTTACACTTATAAAATAAAAAGGTTCAATTAAATTATTCAAAAATTTCAGCTGTTAATACAAGTCTTTTCGTTGTAGGGAAGGCGTCTGAAATAATGGTTATCGATTTAACCTGTTTTCCAATGAGGGTTAAAGTATTAAGTTCGATTTCTAACATACTGGTTTCTCCAGGTAATATGGGTTGATTATTGAATGATGGAGTGGTGCACCCACAGCTGCTTTCAATTGTTGTAATAGTAAGTGATTTATTTCCAGTATTTTTAAGGGCAAAGGTGTGTTTTGCTATGTCTCCTTTTTTAAGTTTGCCAAAATCATATGAAGATAACTCTACTGAAAGCTCAGCATAATCTTCTAAATTATAGTTGGCTTTTCTAATGGTTTGAATTTCTATTCTTCTTTCTAATGCAGCACCTCTATTGTATATAGAATTTCGTTGATCGTAATAGTTGTCACTAACATTTGATTTGGAAGTATACTCTCCAAAAGGAATAGAGTTAAATAATAAATAACTATTGTCAATATACTTATTGAATTGTCCTTTGTCGTATTTTCTAAGGTAATTTACTAAACTAGATATTCTTCTTTTAGTAAGATTTACATTGTAATCAGATTTCGCTAAAGGACTAGCAAAACCTTTAATGGTAAGTTCAATTTTTTCTCCTTTTTCTAACTCCTCAAGTAGAAGTTTTGTGAACAGCTTTAAATCAGCGACTCCTTTATCAACATAATGTTTGAAAAAATCATCAATATCAAGCTGTGCTTGAACTTTTTTATCTCCATTAAGTCCCTTTGAATATTCTTCTCTATAAGTATCTTTTCTGTTTTTATAGCTAAAATAACTTGTTAAATAGTCTATAGTTACTGTAGTATCTTTGCTTTTTGGACCAGGTCTGTCATTATGAAAATAAAGTGTTACAGGAAGATATTTGTTTAGTTGATCAAGGGTCTCGATGATTATTTCATTGGTTTTTACTTCACTGTTTAGTGTTACCTCCCATAGGTCATTGCAACATGTGGGGCCTTTTTTGTAAATAATTCCTTTTCTATTTGATGTAATTACTGCTTTTTGTTGATTTTTTTCAGCAATAAAGAAATATAAGTCGTTATAAGAGGAATTAATGGGTGGTAGTAGGTTTTCAGGACTATTGAATTTATTTTCTACAAATTTGCTTTTAAAAACATCAAATCCACCAAAGCCATTGTGCCAAGTACTACTAAAAAATAAGGTTTTATTCTTAGAACTAAAATAAGGGCTTATTTCAGGGTCAGGAGAATTGATTTTATTTCCTGTGTGTCTAGCTTTTCCAAATGATGGACCATCTAAAATTTCTGCATACCAAATATCCATGTCTCCAGCTCCGCCCTTTCTGTTAGAGCTAAAAAACAACATTAATTTACCTTCAATTGTAGCTATGTGTGGGTGGGTTGTGTTTGCTCCACTTTCATTTATTTTTTGTGGAAGCTCAATAGGAATGGTTTTTTTCCCATTTATAATTTTAGAGTAAAATAACCTACACCCTTTAATGCTGTCACATCTGCTAAAAATGTACAAATTTCCTTTTGGAGAGTAGGTGCCATTAGCATTATGAAAATTAGTATTGTTAATTAAAGAAGTGTCAATTGGAACTGGTTTATTCCAATTCTTGTTAAAGTTGGTAGAGTATATACTCACCTTATAGTTGGGTTCAAAAACCACTAATTGATCGTTAATGCTATCTGCTCTTAGGGAGCTAAACTCTAAGTTTTCATTGAAAATTTTACCGCTAAATTCAGAGTCGGTAGTGTTGATTGTTTTACCGTAATTTTTTACTTGAGCTAATGTGGAGTCATTTTTATTTCGTATTGCAAAAATACATGAGTTAATTTCTTTTTTTGCTTTAAGATACTGGTATGATTTTTTTTCATTTTTGTATAGAGATTTTACTTTTTTCCAACTTCTAAGAGACTCTTTATAATTTGCATTAAATTTTTGCATTGAAGCTAGCCAAAGATAGGCGTCTTTATATATTCTACCTCCTCTGTCTTTCTGAGTTATTTTCTTATAGTAGTATTCAGCTTCACTATAATTGTTGTAGTTTTTTAAACTATTAGCATAGCTATAGATAAGGTCTATGTTGGATGAATCTAAGGCCAATGCTTTTTGATAATATATTGAAGCTCCGTAATGATTTCCTTGCTTGACTAGTTTGTTGGCATATTTAATTTGTTGTTTAGTGGATTGACTATAAATTGAAAAAGTTGTTAGCCATAATAGTAGTATATATATTGGTAGCTTTTTCATTACAGATAATCAGGACATATTCGATGAATAATATTTTCAATTGGAGTATTGTCAATAATGTATAAAATTGAGATTTCAAAGCCCCCCCTGTAGATGGATGCAGGAACTAATTTAGATACGTTAAGATCGTAGCTTATTCCTAACTGCCAGTTGTTGTACTTATAGCCTCCATTGATAAATAAAGCATCTTTATTTCTATAGGATATCCCTGCATATACTGATCGATAGGTTTGCATGAATTTTTCAAAAATGTATTCACTATTTGCTCCAATTACTAGTTCCTTGTGTTTTCCTTGTGTGAGCCATAAAATTCTTGGGGAAAAAATTAGCTTTTCGTTGTAATTCCATATCAATAAAGAGTGAATTGCGGCTCTAAGATCTAAGCGTATGGAGTTGTCGTTAAAATAGGATTGTTTTGCACTATTTAAATTAAATAAAGATGTGCCTGTAATCAATTCCATTTTGGGGTTTAATTTTTTGCTGTAATTAAATCCAAGATTAATGTTTAGATAACTTCTAGCGTTTTGCAGGAAGTTTTCTTGATTGGGAAGGGTGGGGTCATAAATGCTTCCGTTGTATTGAGCGTCAAAATAGAGTGGGTTGTAATCAATATTTTGTTTGGTCATACCAATTTGAGCTCCAGCAAAAATTAAATTGGAGCTATCAATTTTATAGCAGTAAGATATGCTTGGATTAACTTGAAATGTATTGAGTTTTGAATCTCCGGCTCTATCCTGATTTATTTGTAATCCAATTGAGATAGGTGATTCAAATAGCTTGGTTTTTTCAAAAGAAAACCCAAATGTTGAATAGGGATTGGTAACTGATGACCATTGGTTTCTATGGTTTCCAATAAAGCGATAGTCGCCCGTAAAGGCTCCGGTTAAAGCAGGATTTAAATTTAAAGGACTTAAGTTGTATTGCGAAAAATGAATGTCTTGACCTAAAAGATTTTTAGATAAAGCTATAATTAAAGTAATATTTATTAAAAACCTGAATATCATTACTTTATTAATGTTATATTTCCTTTTTCAAAATACTTTTCATTGTCTATGCATAGCGCTTCAAAATAATATACAAATACACCAGGGTCACAGGGTTTCCCTTTGTAAGTTCCATCCCATCCAACAGTTGGATCAAAGCTTTCAAAAACTAAATTTCCCCATCTATCAAAAATTCTAAATACAAATTCTTTGTCGGTAATGTAGCTTCCACGAACAATCAATAAATCATTTGTGTTGTCAGTATTTGGTGTAAATGCATTTGGCAAATAAATGTATGGTGGGCCACATATTACTTCACTTACATAAATTGTTATGGAATCACTTTTATAACACGCCTCACCAGAAATGGTTACATAGTAAGTGGTTGTATTTTCAGGACTAGCAATTGGGTTTTGGGAAGTTGGATTGTCAAGATTATTAGCGGGGTTCCATTGATAAGTATATCCATTTGGAAGTATGTATAAGCCAGTACTTCCTCCCTCAAATATGGTGTCGTAATCACTGCTAATAACAGTATTAATGTTTGGTAGAGAATCTACAAAAACAATTACAGAATCATAAGTAGTACATCCACTTAATAAGCTTAAGGATTGAACATAAAATGTAGTACTTGAGCTAGGATTAGCCCAAATGGTGTCATTGGTGTTGTCAGAACTAATCAAAGCAGATGGCTGCCAATTGTAAACAAGAGAATCATTAGGGAATAAGTTTTCAATTGTTAGCATTGCTGAATCATCTAAACAAATTATCGTATCAGAACTGACAAGAGTTCCCGAACTAGCAAGTAAAACATTTATACTATCGTATAAAAAGCATCCATTGTTGTTTATCTGAACGTAATAGGTCGTATTTGAAGATGGAGAAACCGTAATGCTAGGGGAAGTAATTGAAGAGTTAATTGTGTCTAAAAACTGATTAGTGGTAGACCAAATGTATTGATTACTGGTGCCAAAAGAATTGGCACTAATAGTAAGCGAGTTAGTATCTGAACAAAGCGTAGTGTCATTAGGTAAAGAAAGTAACGGAGTGTTTACATTAACATTTTGGGTTACGGTGTCCACACAAATTCCATTGGAAATTAACAATGTGTATGTAGTGGAGGTTAATGGGCTGCAAAAAGGATTTGAAATTGTAGAATCACTTAAATTTAGTGTGGGGGTCCATTGATAAGTAATAAGTGGGTTGGGGTTTGGTGTAAGCCCAATTTGTGTAGATTCGTCTGGACATAAATTAATATCATTAAGTTGATAAGAAGTGTCGCCAAGTACAGTTATTGTTCTGGAAATAGTGTCTCCAAAATTACAAGTAGCAGTATCTTGAATAATTAAAGTAATATCGTAAGTACCTGCGTTTGTGAATGTGTGAGTAGGATTAAATGAAGAGCTTGTAGTATTGTCTCCAAAATCCCAAAAAAAGCTAGTATTGTTTTGAAAAATACTGGTGTTATTGAAAGTATAGGTGTATGGTTCGCAACCAATTGGAGGAACATCAAAATCAGCTAAAACAATAGGAAGATTAAAATCCATTTTAAAAACTCCAAGATTACAGTTGCTGTTGTTTGTGGGAGAAAATGCACCTGTTGGTTCTATTGGTAGATCATCAAACCCACCACATCCAGCGCATATTGCTTGGTATACTTTACCTTTTCTATCAAATCTTGAGGTTCCTCCATCAACATGTTCTGATGAAAGGTTTCCGCCAAAATATGATCCATAAACCAACCCTGAAGCATCGTCTTCCAAGACCATAATGTAAAAGTCACTTCCGTCAGTAGTGCTTTGGAAGGCATCAAATGTAATGGGCATGTTGTTGGTAAATCCAGCATTGTTGTCAAGAGTGGAAAGATTGTTTACTGCACCTCCCCATCCAGCTAAATACATTTTGTTGCACAAATCAACTAAAAATGCGGTTGGAGATATGTTAATTCCATTTCCACTGCCAAAAACTGTTGAATAAATTATCGAGTCTAAAGTAGGGGATAGCTTAGAAATGAATTGTCCGCTTCCAGGATTGCTCCAAGTGGCATTATTGATAAAAGTTGAATCTTGAACTTCTGTTTGTCCAAGTAAATACACATTGTTTAAACGATCAAGCTCTACGAAATAAGATTGATCATAGGTGGGGGAGCCATAGAATGTGGAGTTTATGATGGCTTGTCCATTTTGATTAATTTGAGTAACGAATCCATCAGATCTCCCCCCTTGATAGGAGGTGTCTATGGAGTTATTAGTAGAGGGAAATAATGTAGATGAGGTTCCTCCAGTGATGTATAAATCTTGATTGCTGTCAATTGCTAGTGAGTAAGCAGCATCATGATTTTCACCACCTAAGTAACTACTCCAAATTAAATTTTCTAGATTATTGTCTAATTTAAACACACACGCATCTAGAGATCCTCCTCCATAAACTGGTTGAAAAACATTACTGGTTGTTGGGAAGTCAGCTGATTGAGTGCAACTAACAACGTAGATGTTATTGTTTTGGTCAATGTCAATCTCTCCTCTAATTTCATCTGCATAGTTGTAACGTAGCACATTTTGGCTTGCAATACTGCTGGTGGAATTTAAACCATCATTAAGACTTCCCCCTATAAATGTTGATCCAAGTAATGATGAACCATCAGTACTTAAATGTGAAACAACAATATCAGAACCATTGGTATAGTCAATTCCGAGGCCATTGGTTAGATTGTTAGAAATTCCACCATTAAAAGTGGAGTCATAGCAGTTGGTAGTGAAAGGATAGTTTAAAGAACTGGTAGTTCCCAGAATAAATAGCTCATCAAAGCTATTGACAATTAAACTATGAGGTACTTCATCGCTATTGCCTCCAATGTAAGTAGAGTAAATAAGGGCTGTTCCAGTAGTGTCAAATTTTGAAATGGCAATGTCTACTATTCCTGCGTTCCAAGAAGTGTTGTAGGCTCCAATTGTAGTAGGATAGCTATTTCCAAAAGCACTACTTCCAGCGTATAGAAATCCCTTTGAGTCAAATGTAGCTGAATAACCAAAATTATTGGATAAAGATCCAGAGTAGGTGGAGAAGATTAAAGTAGGATCTATAATTAACTTGTGGTTTTTATTGTATCCTTCGGGTAAGTGGAAAGACAAAACGTTTCCTTTAAGCTTATAGACACATTCTATTTCAACTTTTTCTCCATTAATTAGCTGATACGCATAGGGTTGGTCTTCAATAATGTGATTAACAGATGTAAATATGTGAAGCCGATTGTTTTTTAGCTCTAATTTATCGGCTCCTAAGTACTCTAGCTGTATGTTTTTTACATCTGCATTTGGGGAAACAATGAAATCGTATTTTAAATTGAAAAGCTGAGAGTAGTAGTTTACATCTATTCCATCGTAAATGTTGTGGTAGCTTATTTTATGGTATGCCCAGGCTTTTTCACCCCATTTTTCAGGGTTGTTTCCAATAAAGTAATTGTAGTATTCTTTGGTTTTGTTATCTCCATGAATTTCAATAGAATTATTAGGGTTAATGAAATTGACTTTAAAAGAATGCCATTTTAATTCTTTTTTGTCAAAGTTGGTTTCTTTTAGGTGATGGTTTTTAATGTATTTATTAACTGTGTGGGCATCGTAAAGATTAAATAAAAAACCATCTTCTTGAAGGTATAAATAGCCACTTTTTAAATCTGCTTTGTAGGCAACTTTAGACGGCCATTGGTTTTTGTTTTCAATGAATTTAAAACCTGTTTCTTGAGAAAAAACCAATTGAGTTGTAAATAGGAGTATAATAGCCAGACACCTTGTCATACTGCAAGATACAAATTGTACACCAACCCTAAAACGAAAAAAGGATGAATCCTATTGTTTCCTTTTTGAGGACTTACTTTGTAAAATCCTTTTTTGATATTGACCTTGAACCACATCAACTAATATTAAAATGACTAGAATAAAGTAAAAAGTGGTTTTATTCATAGGAACAATTTTGTTGTCAAAAAGTTCAATATGTTCAAGGTGACCTCGCTCTGATAATAGCATGATTCCTACTAAAAACAAAATAAACAAGCCAAGTACTTCATACATTCTGTTTTTCTCTAGGAAATTGGCTACTCTATCTGCTAACCAAATCATTAAAATTCCTCCAATTATAATAGCTGCAGCCATAAGCCAAAACTGGTCATCATTGGTAAGTGCCATAGCACTTAGTATTGAGTCAAAAGAAAAAACAACATTCATAATTACAATTAGTGTTATTGCTTTAGCTACCGAAATTTTCTTTTTAGATGATTCATCTGAAGGTTCGTAGGAAATCATGTGCCATATCTCTTTTATAGAAGTGTAAATGATAAATACACCACCTAATAAGACAATAAGACTATGCACATTAAAAGAAGAGGAAATAATTCCTTCGTAATCAATATCGAATAAAGGTTCTTCAAAATACTTTATCAATGTAACTAAGGCAAAAAGAAGAACTATTCTTAAAACAATTGCAATACCAATCCCTAGTTTTCTTACAAATCCCTGTTTTTCATCGGGGGCTTTTTTAGATTCAAGAGAAATGTATAGCAGATTATCAAACCCTAAAACAATTTGTAAAAGGATAAGCATTCCAAAAGTGCTAATGTTGGTGAGTGTTAAAAATTCCATTGTTTTAAAATAATTTATCGAAGTAAAGAAAATTATTTAAATATATACAAAATGCTAAAAATAAAACCAGTGAAATTTGGATTGATTGGTATTGATTTCTAATGCAGGGAAGGGGATTTTAATAAATCCAATTGAGGTGGTTAGGACTTTCATAAATTTATTTTTCCATTCAATTTTGGTGAGGTCTGCATCTAAACTAATGTAAAATTGTCTTGATCTTTTCAAGTTTAGACAACTTGGATCACCATTGCACAAGGTATAATCATTAGCTGTTCCTCCAATCATGCCATCTGCTCCATAACCTAGTGCTAAGTTTATCCATTTTGGAAATCTAGTTTTTTTATTTAAAAATGAATGAATATTTGCTGATAGCCAATAGGTTTGGCCATTGTAGTCTTTTAGTATTTGCTCATAAATACCATCTCCTAATAATTCAGGTCTGTATTGAGCTAGTCCACTTTTTTGAAATGAAAACTTCAATTTTAGGCGTTGTTCATCCCAAAAGTACTGTTGTGTGGTAAATAGCCCAACGCCCAATAGATTGGCTCCCATATCTGAATAGGAAAACCCCCATTCATTGTAAAACCCATCCATAATTTCAATAGTTGTTAAATAAGCTAAACCAGTGGCGCTTCCAATAAGAATAGCTTTGTTTTTGGAGAGGTTTGTCCAATTAAACACTTCATAATTTACGTAGCTTATGTAGTAGCTGGTAACACCATGTCCAACCTTATCCATTTGAAGCCAATCTTTGGAGTCGTTAAAGGTGTGAAAGCTGGTTTTAGGGTATTTTGAATACCAAATTCTGTCCAATGCTATTAAAGAGCTTCCAGCAATTAAAAATTCAGAAGATCCTATCCATGCGAGTTTCTTTTTGTTTAAAGTAGTATCAGAATTTGCAATTGAATTGCTTTGGCAATCAATCATAAGAAAGAATGAAAGTAAAAAAACAAAAATTGATTTTTTTTTCATCTTCAAATATAATTTCATTCTAAAAATATTTGTTAATTATGTAGTAAATATTCGATTTATTCCATGAGCAAAGATTCAAAGAAATATACTATTCCTGAAAATGGTTCATTAGGTCTTCTTGCACTAGGAGACATAGGCTTAATAAAATGGAGACAGAAAAAGGCTTTAGAGGCTAAAAAGAAAAAAAAATCTGACAAGAAAAATGGGTGAGTCAACAAAAAATAAAGTGCTATTAATTGGTTGGGATGCAGCTGATTGGAAAGTGATAATGCCATTAATTAAACAAGGTAAAATGCCAACCCTTGCTAAATTCATTAGTGAAGGTACTTATGGTAAGATACAAACCTTGGATCCACCTTTATCTCCAATGCTTTGGACGTCTATGGCTACTGGTTACAGAGCGGATAAGCATGGTATTTTGGGTTTTATTGAGCCTCTGGCAGATAACAGTGGTGTTCGTCCAGTAACATCAACCTCAAGAAAAGTGAGAGCAATATGGAATATTCTTCACAATCAAGGTAAAAAGTCAAATGTTGTTGGTTGGTGGCCTAGTAACCCTGCCGAGCCAATTAATGGGGTTATGGTTTCTAATTTATATCAGCTTGCCAATAAGCCGATTTCAGAAAAATGGGAGATGCCTGACGGAACAGTTCATCCAAAATCAATGGAAGATGTTTTAAAAGAATTTAGAGTTCATCCACAAGAATTAACGGGTAATCATTTGGTTCCATTTATTTCTAACTTAAAAAAAATTGATACTACTAAAGATAAAAGAGTTAGCTCAGTTGCCAAAACATTAGCCAATGCAGCATCGATTCATGCTGCTTCTACATATCTTCAAAGAGAAACCGATTGGGATTTTATGGCTATTTACCACGATGCTATTGATCATTTTTGTCATTCGGCAATGAAATTCCATCCTCCTCAACGACCTGGTATTCCAGATGATTTGTATGATAATTATAAGGGTGTTGTAGAGGCTGGATATATGTTTCACGATATGATGCTGGATAGAACACTTTCAATGGTTGATGATAATACAACAGTTGTTATTGTTTCAGACCATGGATTCCATTCAGATCACTTACGTCCAAGGTATTTAATTAAAGAACCTGCTGCACCTGCTCAAGAGCACAGTCCTTTTGGTATTTTTTGTGTTAGAGGTCCAGGGATAAAAAAAGCAGAAGTAATCCATGGGGCTTCTGTTTTGGATGTTACCCCTACGCTTCTTACTTTATTTGATTTGCCTGTAGGTAAAAATATGGAAGGAAAACCATTGGTTCAGATTTTTGAAAATCCTATTGAGCCAAAATACATTGATGATTGGGAAAAGGTTGAAGGTGATTTTGGTATGCATGACAAAAGCTTTGTTGATGATCCTTGGGCTGAACAAGAGGCAATGCAGCAACTAATTGAATTGGGTTATATAGAGGCTCCTAATGAAAATACAGCTAATCGAATTGAAACCTCTAAAAATGAATCTCAATATTACCTTTCTAGAAATTTAATTGATGCTAAAAAATTTCCAAAAGCAATTGAAGTTCTAGAGCCTCTTGTAGATAATAATCCTAGAGAAATTCGATATGGACAGCGATTGGCGTTTTGTTACTTATCTACCAATAAACTTAAAAAGTGCAGATTGCTAATTGATCAGCTTAAAGAAATTCAAAAACAAATTGAAGCTGAAGAAAAAGAATTGTCTGAGGATGAAATAAAAAAGAAAAAGCAATCTTTTATAAGAGAAGCTGAGCTTCCTAATTATTTAAAATACATTGAGGGTTTATTGTTTATGAAAGTAAACAAATGGGTTAAGGCTTTAAAGCTATTGAATCAAGTTTCTGAAAAAGTTCCCAATAATATAGATGTTCATTTAAATATTGGTAAAGCCTGTTTGCACAGACAATTATGGGACGATGCTCAAAGTGCTTTTATTATGGCTTTGTCTATTGATGACACCAATTCTGTAGCTCATCATGGTTTGGGTATATCTCTCTTAAGAAGAGGTGTTTTTGAGGCTGCTTTGGATGAGTTTTTTCTTGCTTTAGAAACCAATTATGCTTACCCCAGTGCACATTATCACATTGGAGAAACTTTAGTAAGATTAAATAAGTACAAAGAGGCAGAACAAGCTTTTAAAGCAGCAGTTTCTTTAGCCCCTGGAATGACCAAGGGACATAAATGGTTAGCAGATCTTTATCAAAACGAACTATCTGATCCACAAAAAGCAAAGGTTCATTTAGATTTTTTATCAAATAATATCAAAGGAGAAATAATCATCGTTTCTGGACTTCCTAGATCTGGTACTTCAATGATGATGCAAATATTAAGTGCTGGTGGATTAGATATTTTAACTGATAAGAAAAGAACTCCGGATGATAATAATCCAAGAGGATACTTTGAGTATGAGCCTGTAAAAAAATTAATGATAGATAAATCTTGGCTTCCTCAAGCAAAAGGAAAGGTGGTTAAAGTAATTGCTCAGCTAATCCCTTATTTACCTTCTAATTTTAATTACAAAATTGTGTTTATGAGACGTCCAATGGATGAGGTTTTGAAGAGTCAGCAGGTAATGCTTGGTAAAGAAAAAGATGTTAAGTCCAAAGCATTTCCATCAGGATTAAATAACGCTTTTCAAAAACAATTAAACAGGGTAGATGAGTGGATTGAATCTCAGGCAAATATTGATGTAATTAACATAAATTATAAAGATATTATTTCATCGCCTGAAAATGAATTGGAGTCTTTAGTGTCATTTTTGGACAAGCCTTTAGAAATAGATAAGTTAAAATCTGCTATTGACAAGAAGTTATATAGGAATAAAAGTTAATTTTTTGTATATTTAGAGAAACACTAATTCCTTTTGCTTATGAAAGAAAACTCTACACTCGATTCAAAATTAAAAAAGTATGCTTCTTTAGCGGGTACCATTACTGCTGCTGTAGGTACGGCTTCTGCTCAGGTTAACTATACTGATTTAAATCCGGATGTGTTGGTAACTGGTCATATGAACAACTACATATTGGATTTAAATGCAGACAATAATCCTGATTTTGTGTTCATGACTTTAGATACTGCTGCAGCTGGTTCTTTAACTTATGGTGGTATTCCAATTACATACAACGTAAATTATGCTGGGGCTATTGTTTATCCTTCTCCTGGTAATTCTTGGGCGGGGTCTAGTACAAGTATGTCTAGTTCTTTTAATATGGTTAATATTCCTCAAGGTTCTTCTATAGGAAGTAACAACAGTTGGAGTTCTACATCTGGTCCTGTAGGATTGTTGGCGGATATTTCTATACCTGCTTTAAATTATTCTCTTTCATACCCTGCTGGTCCTTTTTTGGGCACCACTGGTTTTATGGGCTTAAAATTTAACGTTGGTGGTAATACCCATTATGGATGGATTCGTGTTGAGGTAGGTGCAAATGGTGAATTTCTCTCCATTAAAGATTATGCTTTTGATGCAACACCAAATACTGCAATTGTAGCTGGAGAAACTGGAAGCGGTCCTGTTGGAGTAAATGATTTGGAAGAATTTGTAAATGTATTTAATTTTAGTAATGCACTTAGAATTGAAACAAGTGAAAATTACCAAAATGCGGAACTTTCTTTAGTTTCTATTTCTGGGAAGCAGCTAGTTAATCAACAAATTACAAGTACAACTACTGTGCTTAACACTTCCGAAATAGCATCTGGAATTTATTTACTTTCTATAACTTCTAAAGATAAGGTCTATACTAAAAAAGTATATTTGAAGTAATTGATTCCTTTTTAATAAGTTTTAGCCGGCTATTTTAGTCGGCTTTTTTTATTTTAGACAACTAATCTTTTCTAATAGAGTTTTCAAAAAAAATTATTATGAAAAAAAATCTTCTCACTTTATTTGCAGTATTTACTTTTTTAACTTGCTTTTCGCAAATTCAGTATACGGATGTCAATCCAGATTTAACTTTGCAGGCCTCTAGTTCTGATTCCTATCCGTTAGATTTTAATGCTGATGCTTCAATTGATCTTATTATTTATGAATCTGAAGTTGATACCAATTTAAATGGGTTTGTTTTAACGTTTATTGGCGGGGTTGTAAATACGTTAGGGGTTACTGAAATAGTTGGTACCGATTCATTGATTTTTGGGTCAAATATTCTATTTGTTGACACCATTGGAGCAGGAGAATTAATTGATGGGTCATTAGGTTATATAAATTCTTCTATGCCGTCTGTTTTTGCAGGTGCTGGGTTAAGAGTAACAGCTACTTCTTTAAATACTTCTCTTGGTGAGTTTCAGGGAGCTCAAGATGGTTATATTGG
This sequence comes from Crocinitomicaceae bacterium, assembly GCA_002716065.1. GTDB lineage: Bacteria > Bacteroidota > Bacteroidia > Flavobacteriales_D > Parvicellaceae. The sequence goes on from PAZE01000028.1 coordinate 28,036, forward strand.
TGTTAAGTTTGATATTTCAGGAAATACACATTATGGTTGGGTTAGAGTAAATACTGCTGAAGATTGTTATTCATTAATTGTAAAGGATTTTGCGTATGAAACTACTCCAAATACTGGTATAATTGCCGGTGATTATGGCGGAAGTGGTTTGGTTGGATTCGATGAATCTATCGTTTCAAATGTTAATATTTTGCAATTAAATAGAGAGATTTATTTTGAAAACATTACTCAACCCACTAAAGTTCAGGTTTTTAATGTTCTTGGAAGTGAAATAAAAAACTATGACTTTAGAACAAATCAGAATATTATTTTAGATAATGCAGATTTGGGATTATATTTGTTGGTAATTACAACTAAAAACAATAAACAAGTTCAAAAAATATACATTCAGTAATTATGGATTCAAAAAATAATCAAAAGATTAAAAATTATTTAGCACTTGCAGGTGGAATTACCTCTGCATTTACTGCTGCAAATGCTCAGGTAGTTTACACAGATGTTAACCCAGATTATTTATTAACAGGAAATTTCAACTCCTATTCTTTAGATTTAAATAACGATTCTTTTGAAGATTTTACTTTAACGGCTATTGATACATTAATTTCTTACTTGTCAAGTGGTTATACATACAATGCTCAAATTACTGGTGCGGCACTAAGGAATCCAGTATTATCAAATTCTTGGTTAATTAACACTTCTAGTGGTTTGCCTACTCCATTATCACAAGGCGATAATATTGGTAATTCAGGTTTTTTTGCTTCTTCTTACAGTTCATCAGTAGGTGTTCCTATTATTGCTCAATTTGACTATGAGTATCTTTTAAATGGAGTGACTATTTCATCTTACAATTCTACATTTGGAGATTTTAGCTTCGATCAGGAAGGTATTTTAGGTTTGAAATTTAACATTAATGGTAGTATCCATTATGGATGGGCTAGAATAGAGGTAACTTCTAGCGGTTCAATTTCAATTAAAGATTATGCATACGAAAGTACTCCCGATAGTTCAATTATTGCAGGTGATAACGGTTCTGGGCTAGTTGGTATTTCAAGTAACCTAGATGGTGTTGAGGTAACTATGCTTAACAACAATTTACAGGTTCTTAATAATTCTAGTTACAAAGAACTACAGCTAACTGTTACCAATATTTCAGGTCAGACTGTAATTAATTCTCAGCTTAACAATCCTACGGAAACAATTGGAATGAATGAATTTGCTTCAGGTATTTATTTAGCTAAAGTAAACTCAGAGAGTAAGTTTTACATTAAGAAAATTTACGTTAGATAATTTATTTATTCTGACTTAGAAGATTTTCCAAATAGTATTCGAGCAAAAATACTGTGGTGTAAACCAAAAGGCTTAAGATTGTCTTGCATATTTATTCTTGAGTATTGAGCGTAGTAGCCAGCTAAAAGGGAAAATTGTTTATTGAATTTAACAGTTCCTGTTAATCCTATTCCTGCTCCAATCCCTATTCCACCAGGATTCGTATTGTTTTGACCAATTACGCCATGGTAAATATTGTATTGCTGATTGTTCACTACTATATAGTTTCGCTCAAGTCTAGAATTGGTTAGCTGAGCAAATAAAGGGATACCAACAATTAAATCATTTTCATTAAGTAGATCTATGCTATATCCAAAATTTACAAGAGATCTTCTTTCTTCTCCAAAAATGGGTAGTGGCTGATAAGTTGGGTCGGGGGATAAGTTGTTAGGATCATCAATTGCAACAGTAAAGTATTCTTGAACCTCCAAATTAATGAAGTTCATTTCAATAAAAAGTTCACCGTTGTTGTTTCTTTTTCCAATATGTGCTCCAACTTCTAAACCAATTCTGTAGCTAGAATTAATGGGTGTTTCCACTATTTCATATGGGTATTGAAAATAATTGTCAAAATTAGTTTGGTAGTTCGGGTTGGAAAAAATAGTGTAAATGTTATTGCTAGTTACATCTCCTTTGTACAGACCAGCAGTATTTTTATTTGCCGAATATCCACCAATATTAATACCTAAAATAAGCTCAGAATCATTTTGAGCGATAACTGAAAGTGGCAATATGATTAGCAACAGAACTTTTTTCATCTAATAGTTGATTAGGGTAGTTATTCTTTCTTCCAGTTTATCGTTGGCTAAAAATTGTCTCTCTAAATCACTAGCAAATGGTACAGGAGAATCTAAACTTGCACATCTAAAAATAGGAGCGTCTAATGCTTCAAAGCAATTTTCATTAATTAGTGCAGATATTTCTCCCCCAATTCCTCCTGTTAAGCAATCTTCGTGTAGTATAAGAACTTTTCCTGTTTTTCTAACAGTATTAAAGATAGCTTCTTTATCTAAAGGAAGAAGAGTTCTTAAATCCAAAATATCTGCAGAAATGTTAAGTTTTTTAACCGCTTCTTTTGCCCAGTGAACACCCATTCCATAGGAGATAATACTAAGGTCATTACCTTCGCTAATAAGATTAGCTTTTCCAATTTCAGTTGTATAGTATTCTGTTGGTACATCACCCGTTAGACTTCTGTAAAGTGCTTTGTGCTCAAAAACCATAACAGGATTAGGGTCTTCAATAGCAGCTGCCAGTAATCCTTTGGCATCTTTTGGAGATGAAGGATATACAATTTTTAATCCAGGTGTATGGAAAAACCATGCTTCATTACTTTGAGAATGAAAAGGACCCGCACCTACACCTGCACCAGTTGGCATTCGAATAACCACATCTGCATTTTCATTCCATCTATAGTGAAGTTTAGCAAGGTTATTTACAATTTGATTAAAGCCGACAGTAACAAAATCTGCAAATTGCATTTCCATTATGGCTTTTTTCCCTTTAATGGATAGCCCAAGTGCAGCTCCAACAATAGCTGATTCACATAATGGTGTATTTCTAACTCTTTCTTTTCCAAATGCATCTACAAAGCCTTCAGTTACTTTAAAGACACCACCATAATCTGCAATGTCTTGCCCCATAATTACTGTTTCAGGGTATTTCTCCATAGATTGCTTTAATCCATCACTTATAGCATCAATAAATCGTATAGATTTAGTGTTGCTAGTGTCAGGTGTGTAAGAGTCAGCTTTATAAGCCTTGTAAATATCTTTGTATTCAGTACTTAAATCAGCTTTTATGGATGGAGCAGCAAATGCTTTTTTCCATTGATCATTAATCTCTTTTTTAAGGGAAGCTTTAATTTGCTCAGTATCATCAATACTTAGAACTTTTGATTCAATTAAAAAAGATTCGAAATTGGTTATCGGATCTTTTAAAGACCATTTATCTTGTAGTCCTTCAGGATAGTATTTAGTTCCTGATGCTTCTTCGTGTCCTCTCATTCTAAAAGACATTGCCTCAACAAGGAAAGGTCTAGGTTTTTTCTTTTGTTTCTTTTTTAGTTCTGCTATGGTGTGGTATACTTCTAAAATATTATTGCCATCTATTTGAATGGCCTCCATACCATAGCCAATCCCTTTATCTATAAATTGCTTGCATTTAAATTGTTCCGAAGATGGTGTTGAAAGACCCCATTGATTGTTTTCTACGATAAAAATAACAGGTAGCTCCCAAACAGCAGCAACGTTTAGAGCCTCATGAAAATCTCCCTCACTAGCCCCACCATCTCCACTAAAAACCAGAGTAGATTTTCCAGAGTTTTCTAGTTTTTGAGCTAAGGCAATACCATCTGCAATACCTAATTGAGGACCTAGGTGTGAAATCATTCCTACGATATGATGGACTTTAGTTCCAAAATGAAAAGATCGATCTCTTCCTTTGGTAAATCCATCCTTTTTGCCTTGAAATTGACAAAAAAGGTTGTATAAAGGGATTTCTCTGGTTGAGAAAACACCTAAGTTTCTGTGCATAGGAAGAATAAATTCATCTTTTTCCATTGCAAGGGTAGATCCAACAGAAATGCCTTCTTGCCCCATACCTGAGAACCACTTTGATATTTTACCTTGTCGAAGAAGTATGAGCATTTTCTCTTCAATTAATCTGGGAAGCATTAACTTTTTATAGAAAGATATTAGCTCTTTATCGGTTAATTTTTCTCTTAAGAATTGCATTCTATAGTTTATTTTTTAAACGCTTTCAAAAGTAATCAATCAAAGTAAATTACATGGTCAACTTATGATTATTTTCATTGTGCAACACATTTTGATAAATTTACGTCTTGATGGTGTATTCATTAACCTAACTATTTCATATGTATAAAAGCTTATTTTCTACTATTTTATTAATGTATTTGTCGCTATCCTCATTTGCCACTCATATAATTGGTGGTGATTTTCAAGTAACTCAAACAGGTGCTAATACTTTTTTTGTTACCCTAACAGTTTTTAGAGATTGTAATCCTGCTAATTCATCATCAGTTACTATAGGTAGTGTAGACGTTAGAGATAATGTAACCAATAATATTGTTCAAACACTTTTCAATTGGACTGGTCCGGTTACCAATAACCCTCCTATTGGAGATAATTGTTTTGATCCTACAGTATGGGGCATATGTGTTGAGAAACGTATTTTCACCAAAACATTTACGCTTTCTAATAATCCCAATGGATATTATTTGGCTTGGGACATTTGTTGCAGAAATGGAACTGTTGCCAATTTAGATGTAGGATCTCCTTCAAATCCTACTGAAGGATCTACTTTTTATGTGCAAATTCCTGATCCTGCTCTATGGAATGGAACTTCAGGAAACTCCACTCCGGATTTCGGTGATTATCCCGTTGACGGTTATTTCTGTATATCTTCGGATTCTTTAGATGCTGATATTAAAGACTTTTCTGTAACTGATGCAGATGGTGATGATCTTAAATATTACCTTATTAATCCTTACAATGATGGCACTACTTCAAAGCCATTTAATTTAGTTCCCTGGCAACCAGGTCATAGCTTAGCAAATATTTTAGGTAATTTTTCTCCAGGTTATCAATCAATGAGTATCGATGTAAATACTGGAATAATAACTGCTTTTCCTCAAACACAAGGTCTATATGCATTTGCTGTATTGGTTGAAGAGTGGCGAAATGGTGTTAAGATTGGAGAAACTGTAAGAGATTTGCAATATCAAGCTATAAATTGTTCCTCATCAACCCCTCCACTTATTTCTATTGAGGACTCAGTTGCTGTTTATGTAGATGATCAAATTTGTTTTGATATTCAAGTTACTACTTCCAATTCTACTGACTCTGTTTATTTGTACATTAATTCGCCTAATTTTGATCTTCAAGGAAATTTTGTACAACCTAATATTGGTGCTAATGCATCTTCTTATTCTGATTGGTTGGGGATTTCGAATAATACTTTAGGTTTTACCAATTTAGGTGTGGATACGAACATGATTGGCCCTGGAGATGCTATTGTCGGATTGGGTATAATTCCTCTAAGGTATTGTTGGACACCTGAATGTGAAGATTTAGATTCTGTGTTTCTATTGGATTTAATGGGAGTTGTGATAGATACTTGCGGAAATGGTATTGATACTACTACAATATATGGAGATCCAGTTTCTATACTTTACTCTCAGGCTCAATCAGAAATTCACGTTGTTTATGACCCACCACCCACCTTACTCAACGCACCAAACGATACGTTGATTGATTATGGAGATGAGCTATGTATATCCATATATGCTGAAGATTCTGTAAATATAAACGACACTCTTTTTATTCAACCCTATTCTGATTCAGTTAACTGGCTGCAATATTTTGAAATGCCGCTAATAAATCCTAGCGGAGATTATTATTATCCTGACTTTTTAGGAGATGGAAATGATTTTACAATGACTGGATATTTGTTTAATGGTTTTAATCCAAGTGCAATAGGGAAAGTAGGAGTAAAGTTTTGTGTTCCAGCAGATTGTTACGCTATTGATTTGGGAGAATACAATTTCACCTATCAGGCTGTTTCGACAGGATGTGGAGCATTACCTGTAATTCAATCTTCAAAAATTGAATTTAATAATCCAGATACAGAAGAGCCTATATTACCTAATGTATTTAACCCAAACTCTACTGCCGGAAATCACGTCTACAAGATTAAAGGTACAAATGACCCTTGTAATGAATTCATGTCGGTAACCATATACAATAGATGGGGTAAGAAGGTTTTTGAATCTGAAGATCCTTATTTTCAATGGGACGGAACGCATTATAAAAACGGGAATAAATGCAAGGCAGGAACTTACTATGTAGTTATCAATGGAGAGTTTGGTGGGTATGATGATGCAGGTGAGCGTAAGTACTATAAAGTTATAGATCAGAAATA
>PAZE01000029.1 GCA_002716065.1 Crocinitomicaceae bacterium
GAATTTCTTTTAAATCAATACTCAAGCAAAGTAGTACTAGACTCGCTGGAAGTAGATACCTTGATGAAATAAAATAAAGCTGACTATATTCTCCACTAATTATATTTAGAGAGTTTAAAAGAGCAGGAAGAAAATAACAAAGAAGAAGAGCAGGAACAAATTTATAAAACCCAGCAAACCTTTTTAAATTAGAAGTGAAGAAAATTATAGCAAGTAAGAATAGTAAAAATCCAATTGCTATAGCATCATTTTTAAATAGAGGTGTTTTGGTAATTGTGGTAAATTTAAGTGTTGCTTTACTTACAACTTCTTTCCTCAAGTTTATGCCATTTACATGAATTTCTTGTTTTCCTGAAGGTAGACCTTTTACTAATAGTTGAGGTTTTCCATTAAAGGTCATTTCTTGTCCATTATATTCTAAGCTAATAAAAGAGATGTCTTTGTCCTGAAAAAACTGCTGATTTAAAGAAATAATAAAGTAGGGAGTTTCGTCTGTAAAATATTTACCGCCATTATTCTCTTCACTTATCAACTGCGTAGAGTCTTTAGTTGAAGATTTTTGTTGATTTAACTCTGTAAAATGAACAGTGTTGTTCTCATCTACGTTTACAGTAAAAGAAACAGCAGAAAAACTGTTAATGGTAATAATTAGAAATGAAATTAAATAGGTTATTTTTTTGATGCACATGATACACAAGTATTACTTTCTGGTATCAAAAGTAATCTTCCTTCTTGAATTACACCATTACATGACCTACATTTTCCAAAATCTTCTTCATCTACTCTCACTATTGCTAGTTCTAACTTTCTCAATTTGTCTTCAGCCTTTAAAAGAGCTCTGTCATTTATGGTTTTGTTGTTTATGGCATCCATTCTGCTAATTCTTCCAATAGAATTTTCTGGTGAAATAGGTTGAGTTAATAATTTCAACTCCTTTATTTCTTCTTTAATAAAGGCTAAGTTTTGTTGAATTTTATTTTTAATCTTTTCTTTATCCAATGGTATTTAAAATAAAACGCCAATAACTAAGATATCATCTATCTGCTCACTTTTACCTTGCCAATTGATTAATTCATTTTCTAGATTAATTACCTGTCTTTTAGGAGATAATTTTCGGTTTTGATCAAGTAATGATTTAAATTTTTTATTCATGTATTTCTTGCCTTTTGGACCTCCAAATTGATCTGGATAGCCGTCAGAATACATAAAGAAACTATCTCCCTTATTTAGTTTAAATTCATGAAGACTAAAAGGTGTTTTATCGTAGGATGAACCCCCTCCAATTGGGAAACGATTTCCTTTTATTTCTTTTATGCCATTATCATTGATAATAACTAAAGGTCGTAACGCACCAGCATATTTAACAGTTTGTTTTTCTAAATCAAAACAACATAGAGATACATCCATTCCATCTTTACTCTGAGTATCGTATTGTTTAGAAGCTAAAGCATCGTTTATTTTACTTTCTAATTCATTAAGAATTTCATCTGGGTTTTTGACTTTACTCTTAGATTTTACTATTTCGTTTAACATAGATAATCCTATTAAACTCATAAAAGCTCCAGGAATTCCATGACCAGTACAATCTACACACGCTAAATAAAATTTATTATCCAATTCTTGAAACCAGTAAAAATCTCCACTAACAATATCTTTTGGTTTGTAAAAAATAAAACTGTTTGGAAGAAAGGTTTTTATTTGATTCTTTTCTGGTAAAAAAGCAGATTGAATTTTTTGAGCATAGTTAATTGAATCGGTAAGATCTCTGTTTTTAGCTTCTATCTCTCTTTTTTGATGTAGTAATTCTATTGTCACTTCTTCATCAGCTTTTAATATTTTCTTTGCATAAGGAATCAAAATAAGTGCAATAAAAACAATAATGATAATTGATACAATTGCTTTATTGGAGTAGCTTTCCCATGTTATTTGATTAAATTCATCAAGATTTATGTCTGCTTGAAGAACTGAAATAGTTTCCCCCTTTGAATTTTTAATTGGATGGAAGGCTGAAATCCATTCTCCATTTTCAGTTTCATATTTTTCAATAACATTTCCAATGCTGTAGCTTTCTTTCAAGATTTGAGGAAATAGCTCGTATTTGTGCCTGAAATAAATTGAATCAGAAAAAACACCATATCTAAAAACCTCTTCATCATCATCAAAGCTAAGAGTATAAATAGTAGAATTAAGTTCGTTTACTTTTTTAGCCTTTGCTAAAATTTGTTGAATAGCAAAATAGTTTGAATCTTCTTTTGTTGTTGTAATGTCATCCTGCCAGGGATGGTCAGTAAGGATTTTTTCAAGCTGGTTTCCATCAATTTGTTGTGCTACAGATGCGGTTATTGCTTTTAATTTTTTAAGCTCTAGTTTTTCATAAAGATCAACTTCATGGAAATAACCATTAATGATAAAAAACGAAGAAACAAATATTAAGCACACATAAATAACCAGCATTATTCTAGTAGATGAATTACTAAATATTTGTTGTAAAAGATTTCCCATTTATAGTTAAATGTGTAATTAGTTGTTTTGTTTTTTTCTTTTGGATCCTTTGTATATAGGTAGATGTATCAATTTGCATTCCAAAGGACCATTAAATAAAATAATTTTTTTTTGGGGTTTAAGTCCTAACTTTTTGCTAGCACTTAAATTTCCCGAAAACACCCATGCATCATAGTTCTCCCAAAAGTGTTTTAACCGGCTTCCAATAGCATTGTAAAAATCCATAATATTAGAGTTTTTTAACCTAAAATCATAAGGTGGGTTCATTATAATAAGACCTTCACTAAGGGGTTTGTCTAAATTAAAAAAATCTTCATTTTTTAATTTAACAGTGTTGAACGGAAAAATATTTTCAATGTTTTTTTCTGTAAAGGAAATAGCATCTTCACTTATGTCAAAACCATATATAGGAGTGTTGTTTTTAGAAATTTTTGATTTTGCATTTTCAATTAATTTATCCCATAGTTCTTTTTTAAAGCTTTTGGATTTTTCAAAAGCAAATTGCTTTCTATTTAAGCCTGGAGCATAATTTGAGCTTTTAATTAATGCTTCACATAAAAAAGTACCCGAACCACACATAGGATCAATTAGGGTAGATTTGCAGTCCCATCCAGTTAAGTCTAAAATAGCGGCTGCTAAAACTTCATTTACTGGTGCTTCAACAGTATGAGTTCTATACCCCCTCTTAAATAATGGATCTCCTGAACTATTCCATAAAATGGAGGCGTTTTTCTCTGAAAGACGAATAATAAAATGTTGGTCAGGATTAATTCTATCCACGTTAGGTCTTACGCCACTTTTTTTCTTAAACCTGTCAACTAGTGCATCTTTTGCTTTTAGTGCAACATATTGAGAATGTTTAAAAAAGCTAGAATGAACAATACTTGAAAAGGAAAATGTTTCTTGAACTGATAAATGATCTTCCCATCTAAAGTTAGTTATCTTAGTGTAAAGCTGCTGCTCATTCGTTGCTCTAAATGAATACAAATGAACAAGAACATCAATTGAAAGTCTAGACCATAAATTTACTTTATAGATATCCTCAGTGTTTCCATCAAAAGAAACTGCTCTTTTTTCTAATCTAATCTCTTTATTAGTTAGCTTTTCTATTTCACTTTTAAGAAGGTTTTCAACTCCTGCATATGTTCGTACTATAATTTTCATTCTTTATCTTTCCTTTCTTCGCTGTCATCTACTTCTTCAAAATCAACATAAACATCATCCAAATCAATAGTGTCATGATTATTCATATTGTTTTTCATCTTATTAAGATTGTCAATAAAGTCGTTATTCTCACTTTTAGTAATGGGTTTACCAGTTAAAATTGAAATGAACTTTTGACTATAATTATTAATCGTTTTAATTCCTTTTAAAAGCATAGTTAAAAGAAATATAATACCACAAAAACTAATTATAGAACCTAAAAAGGGAGTTTTGTAAATGCTGTCTATGTTTTCCTTGAACCAAAAAACTAAAGGATTATTTGTTAGAATATTTAATTTAAAACTTAAACTATATAGAATCATCACTAATCCTATCAAATGAGGCTCATATTTTAATATACCAGAGGATTGATTTTTGTTTATAAAACTCTTAAGGAGAAATAGCATTTTGTTTTTTTCAAGTTTTCCAGCAAGATAGATAAAGAGTATAAATCCACCGGAAAAAACAAATAAAGCCGATAGTTCAGAATTCTTTCGCATGAATTCTAAGGTTGCAGCCGAAGTAATTACAGCAATTAAATAATATTGAATAGTTTTTAGAATATAGCTGCTTGTAGTATTGCTAATTGAAGAACGTATAATTAACCTTGGAAGTGATGTTAGAAAAAACCATATTACTGAGAAAGTAATGTAGTTAATTCCTAGATAGAAAATATAATTTATAATCTCCATTGAACAAAGATATATTTTATGTCGAGCTCAAAGTAATTCTACAATATTTTTAAGTTAATTACTTTGACTATGAGATTACTTTTCTAGTATATTCGCATACAAAAAAAACAGTAATGAAAAAGTTTCTAACCTTTCAATTAATTCTTTTATTAAGTTATAATCTTTTTGCCCATGAGGGAATGTGGATTCCTTCATTGCTAAAAGCACTTGAGGGTGACATGCAGTCGAAAGGACTTAAGCTATCTGCTGAAGATATCTATTCAATTAATCAATCTAGTTTAAAAGATGCTATTGTTCATTTCAATGGAGGATGTACTGCTGAAGTTGTTAGTGACAAAGGATTAATTTTAACCAATCATCATTGTGGGTATGGTCAAATAAATCAGCATAGCACTTTAGAAAATAATTACTTAAAAAATGGTTTTTGGGCAATGTCTCAATCTGAGGAATTAAAAAACCCTGGATTAACGGCAACATTTATCGTTAGGATTGAGGATGTTACCGCTAAAGTAAATAATGGAATCTCTGATGATATAGATACAGAAGCTGCTAATCTAATGCGTTCTGATGCAATAAAGAAGATTACTTCTGAGGCGGTCGAGGGAACCAATTATAAAGCAGTTATTAAACCATTTTATTATGGTAATGAGTATTATATGATTGTTTCTAAAACCTACAAGGATGTTAGATTAGTTGGGGCTCCTCCAAGTGCACTTGGTAAGTTTGGGGGAGATACTGATAATTGGGTGTGGCCAAGGCATACTTGTGATTTTTCTGTTTTTCGAATTTATGCAGATCAAGACAATAATCCATCTGATATTTCTGATGAAAATGTCCCATATAATCCTGCTCATCATTTTCCTGTAAGTTTAAATGGAATTAAGAAGGATGATTTTACAATGGTTTTTGGTTTCCCAGGTTACACACAGCAATACTTAACATCTTATGCAGTTAAAGATTACATTGATATTATTAATCCATCTAGAATTAAAATGAGAGAATTGAGCTTATCTGTTATTGACCAGGCAATGGCTCAATCTGAAAAAACATTCATTCAATATGCTTCAAAACAGTCAAGAATCAGTAATGCCTATAAAAAATGGATTGGTCAAAACTTAGGATTAAATGAAAAGGATGCACTTGCTAAAAAAAGATTGCTGGAGAAGGAATTTTTAAATAGAGTTGCTGAAGATAAAAAGTATAAAAATTTATTGGATCAAATGGAAGGGTTACAATTGAAATTGACCAAATATGATCAAGCCAATAGTTTGTTCAGAGAAATATGGTATTATGGGCCCGAGATTTTTAGATTCTCGAAATCTTTTGACAAGTTAATTTCAGATTTTTCCGATCAGCGAAAAGAAAAAAAGCTTTCTTTGGCTAAAGAGTTCTATTCCAAATACGATGCTAAAATTGATGCATCAATTCTTGAAAAATTATTGCCAGTTTATTTTGATTTTCTGGATGATGATTTAGAACCAACAATAAAAGCTGATATTGAATTAAAATACAATGGAAATTACAAGGAATATTCTAAAGATATATTTGCTAAAAGTTGTTTTGTATCCTTTTCTAATTTGGAAAAATTAATGGGTTGTGGATTGGATAAGTTCAAGAAAAAAATTGAATCAGATCCGGTTTATCAACTTTCAAAGAGTATTTTATCAAAGTATGAAAATGATGTTAAACCTGCATTTTATACCAACTACTTTTTAATGCAGGATCAAATGAAAAAATATGTCAAGGCGCAGATGACGTATTTTCCTAATAAGACATTTTGGGCAGATGCTAACTCAACTCTTAGATTAACCTATGGTAAGGTGGAGGGGTCATCTCCTAGAGACGGAATGAATTACAATTGGTATACAACTCTCGATGGTATTATAGCTAAAAACAATACTGGAAATCCTGATTTTGAGATTCCTCTTAGATTAAGAGAGCTATGGGAGAAAAAAGATTATGGAAAGTATGGCTCTAATAATCAGCTTAATGTTTGCTTTTTGGGCTCCAATCATACTACTGGTGGAAATTCTGGTAGTCCTGCTATTAATGCTTATGGGCAACTAATCGGAATTAATTTTGATAGAAGTTGGGAGAGTACCATGAGCGATATTATGTTCGATCCTGAAATATGTAGAAATATTATGGTTGATATAAGATATGTTTTGTGGGTAATTGATAAATATGCTGGTGCAGGTTATTTGGTTGATGAGATGTCTATTGTGAAACAGAAAAAAACTGTTTTGGTTCCAGAAGCTCTAGAAAAATAGAGTTAACTTTTTAAGTTAATTAATAATAAGTTTACGTTAATTTAGTTTCAATTGGGATAATAGATTTTAAAAAGTCGCCCTGTGGAAATTTGTTGCTTGAAAAAACACTTCAAAATAGTAGTTCTTCTGTTTGTTACTATTCCTAGTATATGTTTAGCTCAAAAAGTTGGTCTTGTTTTAAGTGGAGGTGGAGCTTATGGAATGGCTCATATTGGCGTTATAAAAGCATTAGAGGAGAATGGAATACCTATAGATTATATTACTGGAACTAGTGCAGGGGCTATTGTAGGAAGTATGTATGTTTCTGGTTTCTCTCCCAATCAGATGGAATTCATTGTAAATGATGAATCATTTTCTAGGATGTCTGCAGGAATTGTTGAAAACAAGTACAATTATTTTTTTAAAAAACCTTCAAAGAATTCTTCTTGGATAGAGTTGTATTTTTCTGAAAAATTTGAATTAAATAAGAGTCTTCCAACTAATTTTATTAATTCTTCTATGTTGGATTTTTCTTTTTTTGAAAATTACTCAGCTGTTTCAGCAAAATGTAATTATAATTTCGATAGTCTTTTTATTCCTTTCAGGTGTGTTTCATCTGATATATATCAAAAAGAATCTCATCTATTTAAAGGTGGTCACCTAAGTCAAGCAGTTAGAGCTTCCATGACTTATCCAGGTTATCTAAAACCCATTTTTGTTGAAGATAAATTAATGTTTGATGGAGGGCTTTACAATAATTTTCCTTCTGAGGAAATGTATGAAGAATTTATGCCAGATGTAATTATTGGAGTTAATTTTTCAGATACCATTCAGGTGCCAGATCAAGATGATGTAATTAGTCAAATAAAAACAATGGTTATCAATAGAGATGATTTGACTTTGCCTTGTAATGATGGGCTTATTATTACTCCACAATTTCAAATTGGTCTTTTTGATTTTTCCAATTCAGCTATGGCAATTGAAAAGGGTTATGAGGCTACATTGAAATTAATGGACTCTATTAAATTAATAGTTGATAGAAGAGTTTCAGTTGATGAGCTTTCAAAAAGAAGAAATAACTTTAGAAGTGATTTGGATGATATAGTTATTCAAAAAGTTCAAATTAACGGACTCAAAGAAAAAAAAGAAATTTTCGCTAGAAAGGCAATTCTTAAAAGAGATGAAAATATTGATATTGAAAAATTTAAAATTAGGTACTTCAGATTACTTGAAGATGAACGAGTTTCGTTTCTTTATCCAGTTGCTAATAAAGATACTTTATCTGGAAAATACAACGTTTCCATCGATGTAAATTCACAAAAGCCATTCTCAGCAGAGTTTGGAGGTGTTTTTTCATCAAGTCCTATCAATACAGGTTTTATTTCCCTTAAGTACCTTAGATTAGGGGAAGTTGCTTTAAGTGCTGAAGCAAATTCCTATTTTGGAAAATTTTACGGCTCTTTATATGGTGGTGTTTCTGCCGATTCATATCTCCCTTTCCGATTTAGAATTAAAGTTTTTGGGGTGTTAAATAGGTGGGATTATTTTAGGAGTTTTTCAACATTTTTCGAAGATGTTCGTCCTTCTTTTATTGTTGAGTATGAAAATTTTGGTGGAGCCGAAATTGAGTTCCCATTTTTTAATAGAGGGAAGTTTGGTTTAAAACATAAAGTTGGAAATTACGATATGCAATATTACCAAACAGAAAAATTTTCCCCTTCAGATACTGCTGATGCAACAAACTTATTTATGAATGTAAGCTCATTTTATTATAAGGAATCTTCCCTAAACAAAAAACAATTTGCAGATGAGGGAATGTTACTAGCTTTTGAAGCTAAATATTATTCTTTAAATGAAAATACCATTCCGGGAAGTACTTCTCCATTAACTATTGAAACTGATAATCAAGAACATTATTGGTATAGTGTTTCTGGAGATTTTGAAAAATATTTTAACCTGCATAAGAATTTTACTTTTGGGTTATCAGTAAATTTTAGGTGGATGTGGGTATCAAGTTTTTTAGACAATTACACTGCCACTATTATTTCAGCACCTTCTTTTCAACCTATATTGGAAACCAATGCGTTGTATTTACCTGATTATAATGGTCACGATTTATCATCTTTAGGGTTGAAAAATATTTTTCATTTTAATGAAAGCATTAGTTTGCGTATAGAAGGATACATCCTTCAACACTATACAAAAATTAATAGAAGCACCTATAATTTACCTTATTATGATTTAAATAATCCATTTCGCAATCGAAACTTTATTGGATCTGCAGCTTTTGTAGTTCAAACACCAGTTGGTCCAATTTCTACAACTGTTAATTATATACCAACTAGAAGTCAATCTTTTAGTTTTATGTTAAATTTTGGTTATTTACTCTTTAATGAGCGGCTTAGCAAATAATTAGTTTCCTTTATATTTTGGTGTTCTTTTCTCAAAGAAGGCATTAATACCTTCTTTATGGTCATGAGATTTTGCAGAAATAGCTTGAAATTTTTTTTCTAATTCTAATTGTTCCACTAATTGGTTTGAAAACGATTCGTTTAATAGGCGTTTTGTTAAACCGATACTTTTTGTTGGTCTGCTAGCCAATCTTTCTGCCAAAGAAATTACAGTATCTATTAGTTTGTCGTCAGGAACTGATTTGTAAATCATTCCTATTTTTTCGGCTTCTTTTGCTAGAATTTTATCTCCTGAAAACATTAACATTGAAGCTTTCTGATGACCAATTAATCTTGGTAAAAAGAATGTTCCACCGCTATCCGGTATTAGTCCAATATTTGTAAAAGATTGAATGAATTTAGCAGATTCACATGCTATGGTGATGTCACATGCTATGGCGATATTTGCTCCAGCCCCTGCAGCAACTCCATTAACAGCACATATAACAGGCTTTTCAATTGTTCTTATTGCTTCTAATATTGGATTATAGGTGTGCTCAACAATTTTATCGATGCTTGGTGCATTTTCTCCTGTGGCTTCCTCAAGATCTTGTCCTGCACAAAATGCTCTTCCCTGTGCAGTTAATACAATTGCTCTTACACTATTTTCTTTTTTACAGTGGTTAAGTGCGAAAATAACTTCATTGGCCATGTCATAATTGAAGCTATTCAATACATTAGGCCTGTTTAAGCTAATTGTGGCTACTTGATTTTTTTCCGAGAAAATTATGTTTTTAAAATCTTTATTCATGGATAATTTTTTAGAATACTTGTAGAAATTATTTCAATTGAAATTAATTAAGTAGAATTAAAAATAATTTTTAACTTTCAAACCTAATAAAAAAACATGAGTCAGTTTCATAAATTAACAATAGCAGATATTAAAAATGAAACTCCCGATACAGTTTCTGTTGCTTTTCATCTTGATGACAATCAAAAAGAGAGCTTTAAATATATATCTGGTCAATATCTGACACTTAGTTTTCTCATTAATGGTAGTGAGGAAAGAAGATCATATTCCTTGTGTTCATCTTTACATTCTCAAGAGCTTATAAGAGTTGCGGTAAAAAAGGTGGAAAATGGATTGGTTTCTACTTACATAAATGAAAAGCTCAATATTGGTGATCTAGTTGATGTTATGCCTCCTCAGGGTAATTTTGTTTTAGATGCATCTTCAGAACACAAAAAAAGTTATGTTGCTTTTGCTGCTGGTTCTGGAATTACTCCAATTATGTCAATGATTAAATCTGTTGTTAAGGTTGAGCCATCCAGTCAATTTCATTTATTTTATGGAAATAAAGATGCTGATAATACTATTTTTAAATCTGAACTAGATAGTGTTGTTAGTTCTAATGTTAAAGTAACATATATATATAGTAGAGATTCTAATGTTCAGGATCTTTATTATGGTAGACTAAATGCTGATAAAATTAATTTGCTTTTAAGGTCTAATTTAGAATGTTTAAAGGCAGATGCCTTTTTCCTATGTGGCCCTGAGCAAATGATTCTTGATGCTAGTACTACCCTAAAAGATTTAGGAGTAAATGAAAATAACATTCATTTCGAGCTATTTACAACCCCTGTATTAATGATTGCAGATAAGGATGAACCTACTGTTGAACATGATGAGGATTTTGATGGTGATTCTGTTGTAACAGTCATTTGTGATGATGAAGAATTTGAATTCGAATTGTCTGCTGATGGCGATACTATATTAGATGCTGCTATGGATAATGATGCTGATGTTCCATTTTCCTGTAAGGGTGCTGTTTGTTGCACTTGTAAAGCAAAGGTTCTAGAGGGTAAAGTGACTATGGATGCAAATTATGCATTAAGTGATAAAGAGGTTGAGGATGGCTTTGTGTTGGGGTGTCAGGCTCATCCAGCTAGCAAGTATGTCAAATTAGATTTTGATTTATAGTTTAAAATCATTAATCAAAAAGGCAACTATTTCTTTATTTTATTATCTTTCAAATGATAATAAAAAATCATATGAAAAAAATATTTACACTTTTTGTACTTGCATTCACATCTCTTTTTTCTCCATTTTTCTCACAGGTCTTCGATTTGGGTGGTCCTGTCTCTTTTAAGTTAAAAAATGAATTAAAAGAAGATTATGATGTTCATGTCATGCCTTCTTTCGATTTAGCCGCTCAACTTGCTGCTGATCAAATTAATCATTCCAACAAAATTGGACCATATCGTTTTGGATATGAGCATATTGTTAATCTAAGTATTGACAATTCTGGGAACTGGGATGTTCTTTCAAATGGAGATAAAATTTGGAGATTAAAATTAATTTCTACAGGTGCATTATCTATTAATTTAATTTTCAATGACTTTTTTATTCCTGATGGGGCTCATTTACATTTATACAATAGTGATCGTTCAATGGTTTTAGGTGCTTATAATCATTTAAATAACAATTCCAACAATGTTTTAGGATCAGATTTAGTTAAAGGCGATGAGATTATTGTTGAGTATTTTCAGTCCAAAGATGTTAGTTTGGCTCCTCGTTTACTAATTGGTACGGTTGTTCATGGTTATAGAGATATTAACAATTGGTACCCTGTTAAAGTAAATGAATCAGGTGCATGTAATATGGATGTTATTTGCCCTGATGGAATTCCTTGGTCAAATGAAATTCGATCTGTTGCTAGAATTCTTGTGGGTGGGGGGTTATGTACTGGAAGTTTGGTTAACAATACGCTTCAGGATGGAACACCTTATTTTCTTACCGCTAATCATTGTGGCCCTAGTAGTATGGGTAGTGCAGTATTTAGATTTAATTACGATAGTCCTATTTGTGGTAGTCAAACGGTTGCTAATAGTCAATCTAGTTCTGGAAATTCCATTAATGGTTCTTCTTTCAGAGCTTCTAAGGCAGATTCTGATTTTGGGTTAATTGAATTAAACTCTACTCCTCCTGTTTCCTATAATGTTTTTTATTCGGGTTGGGATAATTCTGGAAATACGCCTCAGACAGCTGTTTCTATTCATCATCCTTCAGGTGATGTAAAAAAGATTTCATTTGACGATGATCCATTGCAGTCTGCTAGTGGTTTGTCTTCTGTTAATAATTCTGAATGGAGAATTGAAGCTTGGGAGCGTTTAACTACAACTGAGGGAGGTTCTTCAGGAGGCGGTTTATGGAATGAAAATTATCATTTAGTAGGTCAATTGCACGGAGGGCAGGCTTCATGTGGTAACAGTGTAAATGATTATTATGGCAAGTTTTCTATGTCTTGGGACGGAAATGGGTCATCATCTGCTTCTCAAAGACTGCAAAATTGGTTAGATCCTCAAAATTCTGGAGTTACTTCTTTAGATGGTTATGATCCAAATCAGCCTACACTTGCTTATGACGCATCTGTCACTGCTGTTTCAGAACCTTCAGGTACTTATTGTTCAAACTACATTAATCCTTCAATTACTATTAAAAATAATGGTTCAAACACATTAACTTCTGCAAGTATTGTTTATGATGTAGATGGTGGCTCATCTTCGACATATAATTGGACTGGTAGTTTAACAACAGGATCTTCTGCGACTGTTAGTCTTTCATCAATGAGTGTCTCTTCTTCTGGTGCGCATACATTTAACGTTTCTATTTCTAGTCCAAATGGTCAAACTGATGGCAATCAAAATAATAATCAGGGCTCAAGTAGTTTTGAATGTTATCCTGGAACTGCAGAAACGCTTCTAAATTTAACGTTTGATTGTTGGGGAAGTGAAGTTTCTTGGGAAATTGTCGATCAAACAACTTCAAATGTTCTTTTTTCAGCTCCTGCAGGAACCTACTCTGATAATGCACCAACAGGATATGCTGTTACTGAAACACTTTGTCTTTCTGATGGTTGTTATGATTTTAATATTAATGATGGATATGGTGATGGTATGGCTGGGGCTCAATACAATAGCTGTGATGTAGATGGTAATTATACTATTACTGACCCTTGGGGAAGTCAAACCTATGTTCAAATGGCTGATCCAGATTATGGTAATGGTACTTCACATACGTTTTGTATTAATAATACTCTAGTTGAGGAATTAGATAAATTAAATATTGCTGTTTACCCAAATCCTGCTAACAACTTTATTAATCTTCGTTTACTTGACAAATCCTTTTTCGACAACGTAAATCTTGAATTATTTGATATTAGTGGAAGAAAACTAGTTGATTATCAAAATATTTTTACTGCCGATTTGTTTACACTAGATGTTTCTAATTTTTCTCAAGGCGTTTATTCTTTGACATTATCTAATGGTCAATTTACTGTTGTTGAAAGAATTTTGATTAAATAGCTCTTTATGAATATAATTGTTACTGGCTGCTCCAAAGGAATCGGCTTTGAATTGGTGAAGTTGCTTTCTAGGGAGAATAAAGTTTTTGCTGTATCCAGAGACACTTCTGCTATTATTGCTTATAAAAACAAATCTAAATTTTCTGATAATATTACACCCTTATCTTTTGATGTGGTTAAGGTTAAACAGTCTCAATTTGATAACTTGATAAATGAAAATAAAATAGATGTATTAATTAATAATGCCGGTTGTCTTATTAATAAACCTTTTGTTCAGTTGTCAAAAGCGGATTACAATTCTATTATGGATACGAATTTTTATGGAGTTGTTAATATGGTACAACTTTCTTTAAATAAGTTGTCTAATGCGTGTGGTCAGGTGGTTAACATAGGTAGTATTGGTGGAATTCAAGGTAGCGTTAAATTTCCAGGTTTATCTATATATAGCTCTAGTAAAGGAGCTTTGTCGATTTTAACGGAATGTTTAGCTTTAGAGTTATCAGACTATAATATAAAGGTAAATTGTTTGGCGTTGGGTGCTGTTCAAACTCAGATGCTTCATCAAGCTTTCCCTGGATTTAAGGCAGATGTCAATCCTGATCAAATGGCTGATTATATCTACAATTTTATAAAACATTCTTCAAAAATTTCAAACGGGTTAAATATTCCAGTAAAAAAAACAAATCCTTAATTATTGATTTTTAGACACTTAACTTTTAAGTAGTAAAAAAATGTTTTTTTTTCGTTTAAAATATTTGGTACTTAAATAAACGCTATTACATTTGCAACCGCTTAATACAATTAGCAACAAGTTCATTTAATTTTATTTTTAAAAAAAAGGTGTATTTTTTTTCTGTTAATGAAAAAGATTTTAAATTTGCATCCCTATTAAAATTTACTGTTTTCACTTGGTGAAAATAAATTTTGATTTTTTTTAAAAAAAACTTGCGGGATAAACAAAAGTAATTACCTTTGCCCGCCCAATGAAAACCAAAAGAGGTTTTTTATAGGAAAGATATTTGTTAAAAATTACAATATTAGAACACAAGTTCTTTGACTTATTGAAGGAAGAAAAAAGACTAGCATCTTGAAAATTTGTTTTCAACAAAACTTAACGTTATAATTACAATGGAGAGTTTGATCCTGGCTCAGGATGAACGCTAGCGGCAGGCTTAACACATGCAAGTCGAACGGTAACAGAAAAAGCTTGCTTTTTGCTGACGAGTGGCGAACGGGTGCGTAACGCGTATGCAACCTACCCATAACAGGGGGATAGCCCATAGAAATGTGGATTAATACCCCATAATATCATAGATTGGCATCATGAAATGATTAAAACTCCGGTGGTTATGGATGGGCATGCGTGACATTAGCTAGTTGGTGAGGTAACTGCTCACCAAGGCGACGATGTCTAGGGGTTCTGAGAGGATGATCCCCCACACTGGTACTGAGACACGGACCAGACTCCTACGGGAGGCAGCAGTAGGGAATATTGGTCAATGGGCGAGAGCCTGAACCAGCCATGCCGCGTGCAGGAAGACGGCGTTCTGCGTTGTAAACTGCTTTTATCTGGGAAGAAA
>PAZE01000030.1 GCA_002716065.1 Crocinitomicaceae bacterium
CAACACCAGAACAAATAGCAATGTTTAAAAAGTATTTTAAGGACCCATTTGTTGAAGGAGATGAAATTATTCTTAATTATCACCAAGCTGATGCAGTTTATCTTTACAAAAATGGTAAAGAAAGAGGTTCATTTAAAGGGCTTGATTTTAAACAAGCCTTATTTGGAATTTGGTTAGGTGGAAAACCTGCTGATACTAGCCTAAAAGAAGACATGTTGGGAAATGATTAACAGAAAGTTAATTATTCCGAATTTGGTCTGATTTGGTGAAAAGCTCAAATCCAATAATTAGTACATAGCTAACTGTATTTATCCAGATAAGTGCAATTAGTAGTGAACCTATAGACCCATAGATTTTATTGTATATATTAAAATTACTAAAGTATACAGAAAGTCCCCATGTAGCTAATAGTATAACTAGTGTTGAGAAGGTTGTTCCTGGGTTAATGAACTGAAACTTTTTAACTTTTGGATGCCCATAGTGGTATAAAATTGAAATACCCAACATAACCATAATTAAGATGGTAAAGAAATTAAAAAAGGTGAAAACACCCTTTATTAGCTGCTGGTTGGTATCAAAATCAAAGTAGATAAATAATGCTTTTCCAAATATGGAAACAGATAAGGCAGCTAAAAACAAAAACATCATAATGAAAAATACTCCAAGAGAAATTAGCCGTTGTTTAATAGGGTGCCTTCCCAATTCTATTTGATAGGATTGATTAAAGGCAATTAATAAGGTGTTTATTCCTTGCGAGGCATAGAAGATAGAAAGAATAAAACCAACACTCAGTAGAACACTATATCTTCTAGTAAAAAGCTCACGAACAGTGCTTTCAAAAATGCTGTAAATCATATCTGGAAGAACCAATTTCATTTGAATAAATAGATTGGCTTGAAGACCATCTATTGGGAGATAGGGTAAAAGAGATACCAAAAAGATTAATGTAGGAAAAATAGCTACAAAAAAATGAAAAGAAACAGCAGCACTACGGATTGCAAAATTTCCTTTGGAGAATACTTCTTTTAAAAATTTTAATAGCGAGAGTATGGATATTCCTTTAAATCCTGGTAATGGAATTTGGTTTAATAGCTCTTTTATTTTTTCAATTAGCTGTTTCAACTTACAGTTTTTGACTAATTATTTCTAAAATTCTTTTGGTTGCATGCCCATCCCATAAAGGAGGAATTGAAGATTTCTTTTTTGATTGTAATTTTTCTAACATTTTAGAGGCTATTTTTTTTGAATCCAGTTCGATTAAGTCATTTGTACCTAAAGTCAACGAAATTGGTCTTTCAGTATTTTTACGAACTGTCAAGCAAGGAATTTTAAGAAATGTGGTTTCTTCCTGAATACCTCCCGAATCAGTAATTACTATTTTTGAGTTAGTAACTAATTTCATAAAATCTATGTAACCCAATGAATCTGTTAAGATAAGTCCTGAAAGAGAATTTAATTTGTCAAATAATCCGTTTGAGACAAGTGATTTTTTTGTTCTTGGATGCAGGGGCAGGACAATAGTAAGTTCTTTTGTGCACAATGATATGGTGTTTAAAATTTCATTCAGTGTTTTTTTATTGTCAACATTTGATGGCCTGTGAAAAGTCATAAGACAAAATTCAGTTGGACAAGATATATTTTTTAAAATATTACTTTGGTTAATTTTATTTCTAAAACTTACAAGTGAATCAATCATCGTATTGCCAACAAAATGAATTTTGCTCTTATGTTTTCCTTCTTTAATTAAATTATCATATCCACTTTGCTCAGTAACAAATAAAAAATCACTCAAATTGTCAATTAAAATTCTATTAATTTCTTCAGGCATTTCATGGTCAAAACTTCGAAGCCCACTTTCAATGTGACCAATAGGTATTTTTTTTCTTGAAGCAGTAAAAGCACAGGCAATAGAAGAATTTACATCTCCTGGGACTAAAACTAGGTTAGGAGTAAATTCATTTAAAATGGTTTCAAATTTCACCATTATGTCTGCCATAAGCTCAATTTGAGAGTTTCCTTTGGCATTTAAAAAAATATCGGGTTTATCAAGATTTAGTTCTTCAAAAAAAACAGCACTCATTTTATGATCAAAATGTTGCCCAGTATGTAGCACCTTAACTTCTAGATTATATTCAGCTGCTTTTTTCTTAAACTGAGTAATCTTTATAAAATTAGGTCTTGTACCAACACATATTAGTATTTTTTTCATAAAGCTTTTAAACTTAAATCCATATTTTTTACTGAATGAGTTATTGCTCCAACAGAAATATAATCAACTCCACACTCTGCATATTTTCTTACAGTTGAGAGGTTAATTCCACCAGAGGCTTCCGTTTCAAATTTTCCGTTTATTAATTCAATAGCTTTACGTAAATCTTCAAAAGAAAAATTATCCAGCATTATTCTATCTACACCTCCAAAAGAAATAACTTGATTTACTTCTTCTAAATTTCTTGTTTCAATTTCAATTTTTAGACTAAGGTTGTTTTCTTTAAGATAGTTTTTAGTTTGGTATATGGCTTTTTCAATACTCCCAGCAAAATCGATATGGTTATCCTTAATCATAATCATATCATATAATCCCATTCTGTGATTATCACCTCCTCCAATAAGAACAGCTTGTTTTTCCATAAAACGAAGTAGGGGAGTTGTTTTTCTTGTATCTAAAATTTTTGTGTTTAGGCCATTTAGCTCTTTTACAAATTTGTTGGTTAATGTGGCAATAGCACTCATGCGTTGCATAACATTTAGTACCAATCTTTCAGCACTCAAAAGCCCTCTAGAAGGGCCATTAATTTTAAAAACAATATCACCAGGTTGGACGCTTTGGCCATCATTGATTATAGAGGTAAATTTAAAAGATGAATCAAATTCATTAAAAATTTGCTTAGCAATATCAACACCTGCAATAATACCAGCTTCTTTAACCAGCAATTTAGCCGATCCCTTAGCCTGTTTTGGAACGCATGCTAAGGCAGAGTGATCACCATCTTTAATGTCTTCTTTTATGGCTAAATCAACAAACTGTTTAATTTTCATTGGGTAAAGCTATTGTTTATTTTGAAGAAATTCTACTAACTTTTTAACTGCTAATCCTCTATGGCTAATTTCATTCTTTTGCTGAGTACTCATTTGAGCAAAAGAAACATCAAATCCATTAGGTCTAAATATGGGATCGTAACCAAAACCTTTATCTCCAGTTTTTTCTTCTAATATGATTCCTTTTACTTCCCCCTCAAAAAAATACGTTTTATCATTTAAGATTAAAGTAATTACAGTTTTAAATTTTGCATTTCTGTTTTTTATTCCATTAAGCTTAGAAAGAACCTTTTGAATGTTATCTTCTGGAGTGCAATTTTCACCAGCGTATCTCGCAGAATAAACTCCTGGCTGGTTGTTTAAAGCTTGAATTTCAAGACCAGTGTCGTCAGCAAAACAATTTTCACCGGTTTTATTAAAAATATAAGAAGCTTTTTGTAAAGCATTTTCTTGTAAGGTATTTCCAGTTTCTGGAATATCTTCGTTGATGTTTAATTCGTTTAAACTAATAATTTTAAAATCTGAAACGGCATTTCGAATTTCCTTTAGTTTATTGGGATTATTAGTTGCAAAAACTAGATTTTTCATTTTGTAAAAATATAAATTCATTTTCTGCTGTTGGAATTTAATTTTCATAATTTCAACAAATGAAAATTAAGTTAATTGTTGTCGGTAAAACCAATGTAAAATATTTGAAAGATGGGGAAAATGAATATGAAAAAAGACTAAAGCATTATGTGAAGTTTGAAGAGTTGGTAGTTGGTGATGTGAAAAATGCAAGAAATTTAAATCATCAAGAACTTAAGAAAAAGGAAGGTTCCCTTATTCTATCTAAAATTGAAAATATTGATTTTGTTGTTTTATTGGATGATAAGGGTAAAATGTTTTCTTCTTACGAATTTTCAAATTTTATTGATCAAAAGATTTTAAGAAGTACGAAGTCTTTAGTGTTTGTTGTAGGAGGTGCCTTCGGTTTTAGCGATGAGGTTGTTAAAAGAGCAAATATTAAATTGAGTTTATCTAAAATGACGTTTTCGCATCAAATGGTAAGAATGATATTTAAAGAACAGCTATATAGAGCCTTTACCATTTTAAAAGGCGAGAAGTATCATCATGATTAAATTTTTTATATTTGAAAATTAAAGAGCTTTGAAATGCAAAGTATTGATGATATTTTAGGTCTACATGATGTTTTTATTTCTATAGTATATTTAATTATAATTTTTTCAATAGCTTTTATTGTTAAAAATAGATATTCAAACTTAAAAAGATATAAATACCTAGCTTGGGGACTTTTGTTTAAAATTATTGGTGTAATCTCTTTCTGCTTTATATATTTATTTTATTATAAGGGTGGAGATACTATTTCTTATTTTCAAGGAGCTAAAGCTTTAGCAGATCTTTTTAAAATAAATTTCAATTACTTTTATGATGTTGTTTTTTTAAACAAGTTGGATTGGAATCATTACATGGCTTTTAATTCAGAGACATGGTACCCTCCTTTTTATATGTGGAACGACAAAAATACTTTTTCTGTTTGTAGATTTTCATCTTTTTTTTCATTAATAACTTTTAATTCATTTTTTGCTACTAGTATTTTGGTTGCAACTTTTTCATTTTTTGGAATTTGGAAAATTTTCAGTCTATTTGATTCATTATTTCCAAATAACTCTTTAATGTTAGCAATTTTAATTTTATTTATGCCTTCATTAATTTTTTGGGGAAGTGGTATAATGAAAGATAGTTACGTTTTATCATCAACTTGTTGGGCAACATATAATTTCCACAAAATATTCATAGAAAGAAAAAAAATATTTATTAATGTAATTATTCTAATATTAAATATTTTAATTGTTATAAATACCAAATCATACGTCCTCGTTTGTCTTTTACCTGGAATGCTTCTATGGCTAAATAGCGCTTACCTTAAGAATACTAGAAGTGTTTTGAAAAAAATAATTTTATTTCCAATAATTTTTTCTTCTATTGTTCTTGTAGGATACTTTTTATTTTCAAATTTATCTTCCTCAATGGGTGTTTATGGAGATGTAGATTCAGTTGTTAAAAAAGTGCAGGTTACACAAAAAGATTTATTAAGAGAAGACCAATATGGAGGTAATAATTATAATATTGGAGAAATTGATGGGACTATTTCAGGGTTGATTTCAATAGCGCCCAAAGCTATTTTTACAGCAATATTTCGACCTCTATTTTGGGAAGTTGGAAGTCCAGTAATGATAATATCTGTAATTGAAAATACATTATTATTATTAATGACAATTTATTTATTTATTAGAGTGGGGCCTTTTAAATTAATTAGGGTAATTATTTCTGAACCTTTACTACTATATTCATTGATATTCAGTATTCTTTTTGCATTTGGGGTTGGAATTGCAGGAACGAATTTTGGTGCATTGGTTCGTTATAAAACTCCATTAATGCCTTTTTTCTTTACAATGATTTATTTGATATATTCAAAGGATAAAAATATTAGTTGAATTATTTTATTTTTTTACTACTCTTTCCTTTAATGCTTTAAAACCAGAACTAAATCTTTTAATTCCTCCTTTTATTCCTTGCGTGTTAACATATATTGTATTGTGTTCAGAAGCAATATCTGTTTCAGGTCTAGTTTTAGAGTAATAATATGTTGCTAGAGATTTTCTGTTTATATCTTTAGGTGTATTAAGTTTCTTAGGATGACCATGAAATGAAATTTCATTTGTTTCAAAAATAACACACTTATTGAAAGTAGGAAATATATTTTCAATCCGTTTGTTTTTGTTTGTTGTAGTATCCCAAAGTTCTAGAGCACCCTCGTATTCTTCTTTCCAATCTTTATTCATATACACAATAACATTTAATCGTCTATGGAATTTAGTTTTAGGATGAATATTGTAATCTACATGAACATTTAGAAAAGCACCATTAATTGATTGGTGAAGCCCCCCTCCAAAAAGTTCTTCATCTGAAATTAATGGTACTTCAATATTAGTTAATTGTTCTAGCCAATTCAAAAACTCATTAGAATTAAGTTCATTAAAAACTGTTTCAAAAATTGAATTCTCTTTAAACTTTGTTTTAGTGAACTTATTTTTCTGATCAATATATGTAGTACCATCCCAATTTTTGTTTTCAACTTTTGGATAGTTAATATAAATTTCTTCTGCAACTTCATATTTAAAGAAATTTTCAAATTCTATATATCTAAATGGTGTTTTTGAATTAAATTCTTTTTTTAACTCAGGAAGTTGAGCATTTAGATATTCAATGTCAATTTTTGATAGCTTCATATTGTATTATTTTTTTATAGCATTTGTATGTAGTTTCAAAGTTTCTTTCATCAGAGGCAATCTTGAAATTATTTTCAATAATGGTTTCTTTTGTATAGGTTTTAAGAATTAATTTCATTTTATTCAGCGATTCATCAAAGTTACTATAATCTAAATTAACACCTGATGTTTTATTAAATTTTATAATATCAGAATCATCACCAACACCTTCAGTAATTAAAATTGGCAACCCACTAGCCCAATATTCACCATTTTTTATTGGAGATAGATATTTTTTAGAAGGGGATGGTTTTTGTAAGGAAAATGCAAAGTCTGCTGCAGATAGATAATTTGGTATTTTTGAATGTGGAACAAGATTTATAAATGATGATTTAATCGGGAAATCATGTTTTTTTAATCTATTTATAATAGAAGTTTTGTTTTCGGGAGATAGTATTATTAAGAAAAAATTATCGTCAAATATTTTTTGACATTTTTTGAAAATTGAAAAAGCTTTATCATCATAGTATATTCCACCAAATTTCCCTGCATATACTCCAACAATAGCATTTTCAGGAATTTTAAGTTCCTTTCTTTTACTTTTTCTCATTGAAGGATTTCGCTTAAATTTTATTAAATCAACACAACATGGAATAACATCGATTTTTTTTTCGTCTATTCCTTCAAAAACTAACTTTTTTTTATAATTGTTAGAGACAGGCATAATAATACTCGCATCCTTTTTTAATTTTTTTTCAAAGAATTTCTGAAAAAAAAATTTTAAGCTTAATTTACTCCACATTTTTGACTCTAGCATATAATCAGCATGAGGTTCAAATGATTCTACATAAAAAGGAATATTTGTTAATTTATGAAGTATCCAGGCAATAGATCCTGCACATACGCCTCTTACAATAATAAAATTCACTTTATTATCATTACATATTTTTCTTAATTTAAGAGGGAAAACTATAAAGTCATTAATTAATTCCAATAAAGAACTGTTAAACCTTTTACTTATTAAAGGTGTATGATTAATCTTTTGATCTGAAATATTTTTTATGTTTTTTTTATCCCTCTCAATACTTGAAAGATGAATTTTTTTAACTGAATTAAATTCTGATAATATTTTAATATGAGGAATTACAGTCGATTGAGCTATACCTTCGTTAATACCCCAAAATGTTAAGTATAATACATTCATTTAAAAAATTAAAATATAAATTTTTCAAATATATAGTTAATAGTCATTTTACAAGCTCTTATAAGTTTATATTTTTTTAAATAACTTTTTAACATTATCGAATTTATTCTTTTAATTAAATAAGTGTAATCCATTATAATTTTATTCTTCTTAAGAAGAAAGTAAAATCTTTTATAAGAAACATATAATGAATCAAGATTTGTCATTGCAGAAAAACTATGTTTTCTGTAAATTAAAATTTCTTCATCTGTGTTATAATATTTACCCCCTTGATTTGATAATAAAATGAAAAATAAAAGGTCTTCACAATGAGAAAGAGATTCATTAAATCTTATAGTTTTAAATTCGTTTTTAATTAGCCAAGTCTGACCTAAAAAACATTTATCAGATAAAGAAGTTAAATATTCTTTTGGATTAACATTGCTTACTTTTGGTTTCCATATTGAAAGTGTTTTATTTAAATTTGAATTTTGAATTCTAATCACACCATCCACAAAGGTTGCGTCTTGATTTTTTGAAAAAATTAATAATCTTGATGATATACTTACAGTAGACATAATGTCATCTGAATCAAGAAAACAAAAATAATCACCTTTCATGTTTTCTAATCCAACATTCCTTGCACTAGAGACTCCATTATTATTTTGCTTGAAATATTTAATTCTTGAATCATTAAATTTTAAAATTTCAATTTCAGTATCATCAGTTGATCCATCATTGATAATTAATAATTCAAAATTTTTATGATTTTGATTTATAATTGAATGAATAGATTTTGAAATATATTTTTCAGCATTAAAAGCTGGCATTATTATACTAACTAGAAACTTTTTCATTTGACAATTAATTTTTTTACGTTATAAATTAATTTATCTGATTCATATTCCCACAGAAATTGGTCTGATGCATTTAATGAATTGGTTTTGTAATACTCATAATTAGTAATAATTTTTGATAGAGATTTATTGAATTCGTTATTATGTTTTTTGTAAAAAACACAACAATTATACTTGTTATTTATTGTTTTGGTAAATTCTTGAGGGGTTGCAATTATTGGAATTTCTGCCTGAATATATTCCATTAATTTATTTGAAAATCCAATTTTATGTGCAGTCCAAGTCAACCTCAAATGCATAAGACCAATATCTGCAGATGATAGAATACTAATTAGTTTGTTTTTATTGTTTATATAATCATGAAAGAAAATTTTTCTATTTAATTGAAGATCAGAGTTTACGATTTTTTTTATCTCTGAAATGTAAGGTCTATTACATAAAAAAATTAAAACTAATTCATTATGTTTTTTTATTTCATCAAATAATTGTAAAAGTTCCTTTTTTGAATGGTAAATTGATCCTGAATGAACTATTATCTTATTTCCATATGAAATATTAAATTTTTCATGAAAGTATTTTTCTGATTTAATTAATTTGATTTTTTCAGGATAATTTCCAATTACAACTTTATTAGCACTTTTGTTTAGTTTTCCTAGCTTTTGCAGTATTGAATCTGTTATTGTAATAATTAAATCAACATTTTTTATATACTTTTTTTCATTCTGAATTAATTTTTTCCAAACAAAATACCCTTTTATTTTATTAATTAAACCCTTGTTGTCAAGAAAAAAAGGCCAACCCTTTAAATACTCATGGGAGTCGTAAATTAGTTTAGTGTTTGGTTTTAATTTCTTTAATTTTGAGGCTAATTTTAATAAGTAAAAATCATGACAATATATTATGTCAAATTCTAATTTAATTATCTTATTTATGAAAAAGTTTAATTTAAAATTATAAGTTTTAGATAGTGGATTTTCTAAATTTTTGTCTAAAATTCTTAAAATTTCACAACCATTTTTTATTTCTTTTTTTTTCTGTTTTATGTCTTTGTATGCAATAATAGAGACATTGAAGCCTGCATTTTTTAATGAATTAGTTTCTTTCTCAACTCTTACATCAGAAATATAAGGATTGTCTAAAAGCATTAATATTTTATTTTTTTTCAAAAAAGTTCTTTTAAAATTTTATTAATGAATCTTTCGTAGTTTGTTTTATTGTTGAAATTTTTTTCAAAAAAGTTAAGAATAGAATTAGCTTTAAAATTTCTTTTTAAAGCTAATTCTATGTAATTCTTAAGTTCTAGAGGATTAATATTTTTGTTCATTAATATTCCTGTTTTTTCTGGAACAACAATTTCTTTAACCCCATAAACATCACAAGCCAACATGGGAATTCCAAAAGAAATAGCCTCCATCATTGAAACTGGAAGGCCTTCAAATTCACTAGTTGATACTAGTAAATCTACTTTATTTTCTTTTAAATAATCAGTCAAAATTTTATTGGACACATGCCCTTTAAGTTCATAATTTATGTTTGGATTAAATGTATTGCATATAGATTCTATTTTTTTCCTTTCTAATCCATCTCCAAAGTGAACCCATTTAATTTTTTCTTCATATAACAATAGTGCTTTCGCAATTAAGTCAGTTCTTTTTAAAGGGATTAGACTGCCAATTGAAATTATAAGCGGATATTTATTTTTCTTATTTAAATTGAAGTATGAATCCAATTGTAAGTTAAAGTTAGAGTTTACTCCTAAATATGAGGTGAATATTTTTTGACAATTTTTTTTATTAGTTTTACTTTTTAAGTAATTATTTCCATGGTTACTCACACAAAAAATTAAGTCACAATTGTTAGTTTTGAATTTTCTGAAATTAGCAGGTTTATTATTGTTTCTTTCATCATATAAATCAAATCCATGTGCTCTTGTAATAAGTTTCAAATTATACTTTTTCTTCAACAAACAGTTTGATAAAAGAAATTGATCAAACCAGTAGTTATATATAATATTCTTTTTAGAATTATATTTATTTCCAAATTCATTTTTCAAATGATGAAATAATTCAAGTTCACCTATTAATATTGACGAATATTTTCTTAAGTTTTTTATGTAAAAGTTGAAGTTTTTTTTTGATTCAAAAAGGCTTAAAAAGTATATTTTTAAAAATGTTATTAGGTATCGTAAAAGAATTTTTTTCCCAGAGTATACCTCTCTATTAATGATTATATTATTAACCTCAACATTTTTTGGAATTTTCCTTAAATAGTTGGACTCTTTTTTTAAAGGAATTATTATTAATTTATCACAATTCTTAGATAAAATCTCTATTTCATTTTCTAAAAAAGCCTCACTTTTTTCGCCATAAGGGAAAGAGATGGTATATAAAATAAGTTTGCCTATTTTCATTTTGGCTTATATATTTTTTGATAAATTTTATATGTTTTTTCAGCAATATTATCCCAATTTAAACTTGTCTTAGTTAATTTTTTACTGTTTTTAATTATCACATCAATTTCTTCAATATTATTAATAGAATAATTCATTTTGTTAAATAAATCTTTAGTGTTTTTAGGTTCGCAAATTAGACCAGTTTTTTTATGAATAACAATTTCTGGAAGTGATCCTACATTAGTGGATATAACTAAATTTTCATATGAAAATGCAATGGGTATGACACCACTTTGAGTTGCGTCAGTGTAAGGTAAAACTACAATTCTTGATTTTTGAAATAATTCATCTATTTCTAATTCCGAAATTCTATAGTTTTTAATTTCAAATTTTTCTTTTTGTTGAATAAGTTTTTCATATTTCTTGAAATTCTCTCCTTTACCAGCAATAATGAATTTTACTTTATCATTCCTTTCGGCTAACAAATTTGCAGCATTTATAAAGTATTTTAAACCTTTATAAGGCCATATTCTACCGAAAAATAAAAATGTAAACATATCTTTATTTACTTCTTTATCTCTCCAATTTTTGTAAATGGCTAAATTTCCATGATTTATAACAGAAATTTTTTCTGCAGATAAGTTGAGTCTCCTTATTGCTTCTTTTTTTTGTTCTTTTCCATGTACGATTACATGTTTAGTTAACTTATTAATAATATAGTTGTTAATTATGTTACGTTTAGATAATTTATCTCCTGTATGTGGTCGAACATCATGAATAGTATTAATAATATTTCTATTAATAATAAAAGGAAAAAGACAGTAAAAATTGGGCAACCCATGAGCTTGTATATGAATTATATCTGGTTTGTTTATTTTTAAAATTTTCCTTATGTCATTTAACATTTTAATTTTATCTCTAATACTTTTATAATCGACAAAATAAAATGTTTCAATATTTACCTTGTTATTTATTAATGAATGATGTTTTTTTGAAATGTTCTTATTAGGAATACATAATGTAACTGAAGCATAGTTGGTCATTGAATTTGATAATTCAATTATATACTCATGAAAACCTGATGAAAATAAAAATACTTTCATTTTAAATTATTAAAATGAATTGAAGTTTTTTTTGAACCATTAAAATTTAAATGTCCTAAATCAGCAAAATCAGTATTGTTTAATTTGAAATTATTTAAATCAATAAACTCTACTTCATTAAAGAAAAGCTTCTTAATAAGCTGAAAATCACTTTCATTTTTTCTCAAAAAATATTTTAAGTGTTGAGGAGATCTAACAAGATTAACGTTAATATTTTTATTTTCACATAGGATGATAATCTTTTTTAACCAATGTAAATTGGTAAAAGAGATATCAGTTTTGGAATTATTTTTTAAAAAAGACTCAACTTCCTTCTCTTTATAATTTTTAAAATTGAATTGTTTAGTAAGTTTTTTAAATCCACCAATTTTATTTTTATAACTATAGTTGTTTAAAATTATTTTCGAAAGGTTTTTATTAAGAGTTAATAAGGTTCCATTTATATATTGTTTTATGTTTTTTCTTAATAAAAAAACATGAGTGTTAAAATCAAAAAATGGTGAAAATATTGGGAATCTTTTAGAGAATGGTTCATCACCCCAAATCCATTCATTATTTGTAGAGTGAATTTGAATATTAGTGAACTCAATTGTTATGTTTTTTATGTTGTTAAGTTCAATGATTTTTTTTGTTTTGAAAAATGTGTATAGATAAGATTCCCCTGAAAGAGATAGGTTAGAACAATTTGTGATTATTGAGTCATTGAAGGAACATTCACTATGTGAATTCCCTACTATAATATGAGTGATGTTGTTGTCAAGCTTAAAATTTGCATTATTATTTACAATAAAATTTGTTGTTAAAAGTATTGATACAAATAGGATTAATATGGTTAGGATGAATCCAATTATATTTTTTAAAAATTTTTTCACTAGAATTGAAAATAGATAAAATCTTGTTGATCTGCCTTAAAAATAAAAATAAGAAAACATAAAGTAGAATATATTAGCCATCTTGTGGGCTTTTTAAAATTTAGCTCAAGTTTTTTTAATGGATGTGTTTTTTTCCTTCCCAACCAATCTATAGATATTAGAACAAATATTAGAACAAATATTGTTTTGGGTAGAAATTGAAAATTTGTTTCTTCTTCAATTATAAATGGATAAGAAAATATTGAATCAGAAAATATTATTGAATAATAATTAATAGTATCGAAAATTGATTCAGATCTAAATATTACCCATATTAGCGATGTTATTGAAAATGTACAAACTATTTTTGTTAGTTCTCTAAAATTAGGTAAAAAAGTTTCTTTTGCTACAATTTCAATATAATTTCTATTTTTATTAAATAATAGTAATGGAAGAAATAATAATGCATTAGCAGCTCCCCAAAAAATAAATGTCCAGTTAGCTCCATGCCAAAATCCACTTACAATAAAAATAATAAATGTATTCTTTATTTTATTGTATTTAGAACCTTTACTTCCACCTATTGGAATATATAAATAGTCTCTAAACCATGTTGAAAGTGAAATGTGCCATCTTCTCCAAAATTCTGCTATGTTTCTTGAAAAGTATGGATATGCAAAATTCTGTTTTAAATTGAAACCAAAAAGTTTTGAAGTTCCAATTGCAATATCAGAATATCCTGAAAAATCACAATAGATTTGAAAAGTGAAAAATATAGCTCCTAAAATCAAAGTACTTCCGGGATATATTTCATAGTTTTCAAAAATATTATTGGCATAAATTGCACAGTTGTCAGCAATTACAACTTTTTTAAATAATCCAAATAAACCTTGTCTCAAACCTTCTTTAGCATTGTCAAAGTTAAACGTTCTCTTTCTTATGAATTGTGGCAATAAGTTAGCTGCTCTTTCAATAGGACCGGCAACTAATTGAGGGAAAAAACACACAAAAGCAAAAAATGAAAATATATCTTTAGTTGGTTTTATTTTATTTTTATAAATATCAAACGTATAACTTAAAGTTTGGAATGTGTAAAAGCTTATGCCAACAGGTAGAATTATTTTTAATTGATTCACTCTAAATTCAGAGCCAAATAAACTAAACGCTTCTGTGAAACTTACAGCAAAAAAGTTATAATATTTAAAAATTCCAAGTAAACCTAAATTGAAAAATAGGCTTAGAAAAAGAAAAGTTTTTCTAAGTCGTTGGTTTTTAGATTTATCAATTTGAATACCTAAATAGTAATCTAAAAAGGAACTAAATATTATCAGAATTAAAAATCTCCAATCCCACCATCCATAAAAAATATAACTAGAGATAATTAAAAAAAAATTCTGAAACTTAGTATTCTTGTTACATATAAACCAATAGATTACGAATGTAATAGGTAAAAAAACAGCAAAATCAAATGAGTTGAAAAGCACTTTTATAATTAGTTAAAAATATTATTTTTTTAGAATGACAAAAAATTCAGAGCCTGCATTAAATCTTTTTCCTATTTTATCAAGGAAATTTATTCCAAATACAAATATATTTCCTTTTATATTTCCAGCTTTACCTAAAGTAACATTCATAGTATTTTTTTCTATTATTTTTAAATTGTGTTTTTTAGCAAGAAAGTCTATGGTTTTATTACTGTATCCAACTAAATGATATGGGTCAGCACAAGGTGATAAATTAATAGTAGAATTTCTGCCTTTCAAAAAGTTTCCAATTTTCATTACTAAACCCTTTTCATTTGGAGTGTCAATCACTAGTCCACCGTTAGGTTTTAATAGTTCTGTAGCTCTTTCAATAAATTCTCCTGGATTAGGAACATGCTCAATAATATCAAAAAGTGTTATTAAATCATATGATTCTTTTTTTAATGATTTATCAAAAATTGAACAGGACATCATATTAATATTATTTGTTTTTCTAGCAAACTCACAAACAGATTCTGATAAATCCAAGCCAGTACTATTTAATCCTAATAGTTTGGAACCAACGACAACATCACCAAGTCCTGCTCCAATATCTAAATGCTTTGTTTTAATTGAAACAGGTATATCTAATTGTTTTAAGACTCTTTTAATCATGTTTTTATACCTAATATGACGTGTTTTACGAGCGTTTTCTTCAGGGTTTCTGTGTTTTGTGCAATACTCTTCATTATAGATTATACTACTAACTTCTTTATTATAATCTGGAACAGGATCACAGTAAAGTAAACCACAGGTTTTACAATCAAATACACTTATTTTTTCAAGTTGAATATTTAATTCTTTCGTTCCAGGAAAGGGTACAGTTATATTGTGAGTTGAAGGACCTCTATTGCCCATAAATTTTCTTCTTTTACTAGAGCATATAGGACAATTATCTATATTTAATAATTTTACTTGACGTTCATTTAATTTGATCATAAAAAAGTTAATTTAATTTATTCACCATTCATTATTTTCTTCATAACCTAGCTTAATCAAAAGATTAGGGAAATCTTTCTTAAATTTTTCTTTAATGTCATTATTAAAGTAATTTTTCCAGTCTCCTGAAATGCCTTTTCTATAATGTGACAAATTATCTTCCGTTCCATTATTTCTTCCATGACTTAATACTTTAAAATCATTTACTATTATGGCATTTAATAATTTAGTTAAGGGTATTTTTTTTGTTTTGATTGGTTTTTTTTTGATTAACTTATGTGAGATACTATTAATTAATTCTTTAGAAAGGGCTTTTATTGATGTGTCAACACAGTGAAAATCTACTAAGTCTAAAAAGACAAATATATCTGTGATTATTTCTACAGGTTTTTCTATTAAATTTTCAAACTTTAATTCATAAATTTCAGGGTTTGTATAATTCCATTCTTCAAGATCAATTAGATTTTCTTTTAAAAGACTCATTTCATATTTTATTCCCTCAATTAAAGAAACTGAATTTAATTTTTTTTTAATTTTTTTTAATTCTGTCCATTCATTAACTGGATGTGAATTTTTATGTGAAAAATAAGCAGAAATTAATATATCTCTCGGGTCTCTTATCAAATGAAAACCTTTGTAATTAAAGATATTGTTATTTTCAATTTTTGTAATGTGTTTGTACTTGGCATTGGTGTAATAGACAAAATCTAAATTCTTTTGAATAATTGAATTCTCTAAGTTTGAGTTGAAAAGCTCATCATTATGAAATTCTATGTGATTTAACTCTAGATATTTATTTACAATGTTTAAAATATTAATAATATATCTAGTAGCACATTTATGATGCCCAAAAAAGAAAAATTTATTTTTCATATCAAGATTCCACTTTTATTAAGGTTTTTTTTATTGTCAATAAAGATTAATTCATTTGGGGTTTTGAAAGCAAGTGAGTAATTATTTTGTTTCATGATTTTTAACTCGGGAATATTCCATAGATCGTCACTCATTGGTTTATGATTTTCAACCATTACAATTGATTGTCGATATTTAATCCAGTCATTTGATATTAAAATTTTTTCTTCATAACCTTCAACATCTACTGTCATAAAATCAATTTTTTGATTTTTAGGCAGATATTTTTCAAAAACTTTTTTTAGTGGATATACTTTTAGAGGTATTTTGACAATATCATTTTCTTGAATATTAAAATCGGCAAATAAGTTTTCTTGAAAATTTGGGTTAAAACCATTCATTTGATGATGACCAGATCCAATTTTGTAATAGTTGATTATTTCATCATTTTGGCCAATCCCAATTTCTAAGTTGATATCATTAGGTCTTAACTTTTTAAAGATATCCATGCTATTAGGGAATGGATCAATATTAATTCCTCTCCAGCCTTCTTTGTGAAATATATATGTATTTGAAGAGATAATGGGGTGAAATGCACCAATATCAATATAAAATCCTATTTTCTTTTTTTTAAAAAGATATTTAAGTATTCTATCCTCTCCACAGTGTGATGTAGTTAATTCAATATTTTCATGGCCGTTAATAATACGCTTGAGTTTAATTTTTAAGTAATCTTTTACTTTTGTTGGTGTTAATTTTTTAATCATACTTAGAAGTTTTTCAATAATGCCTTGATTGCTTGTGTTTTACTTTCGCAATAGTATAAAACAGCAAACATAGATTTAATTTTTTTTAGATTGTTTTTTTCTTTAACATTTTGTTTATATAGTTCTAAGTTTAAATAAGATAATTTTTTTCTTAATATATGATTATATTTTTTTCTCCAATTTTTGACTGAATATATTGTTTTATTAATTTCATTAAGGTTTTCTAATTGCTTTTTTGAACCAATCATACTATAAGTTCCAGCAGAATGAATTCTATAGCTACTGAAAATTTTGTCTATATATCCCCAATTTCCATGGTCTGCTAGACCAAATTGAAGAATTCTATCCCATGGATACTTGTAAAATATAGGATGTATTTTATCTAAGGCTGATTTTGCAAACATCAAAGTTCCTGTTTGGCCTAAATAATTTGAATTCCACAAATCTTTTTGAGAAATTTCATTTGGAATTTTTGTTTTAAGAAAAAACTTTTCAATAACTCTATTGTTTTTATCAATTACATTAGAATTTCCAAAGCACCCAACCAAATGTCTATTTTTCTCTAAAAATTCAAATTGAATTTTTAATTTGTTTTCGTCAGTCCAGAAATCATCACCTTCTAAATATGCTATATATTTCCCTTTTGCTTTAGCTAATAAGCCAATAAAATTCTTATCAGCTCCGATGTTCATTTTATGTAAAATAGTATTTATCCTTTTAGGATATTTTTTTTTATAATCTGAAATTATAGTTTGTGTATTATCAGTTGAACAATCATCAGCAATTATTATTTCCCAAGACTCTTCTTTAAGCCCCTTCTGTTTTAAAATACTTTCAATAGCATTATTAATATAATCTTTGTGATTATAAGTTATAAGACAAACTGAAATTAAAGGTTTAGTCAAAATTAGTTTCCTTTTTCACACATTAAAAATATACTAGAGCACAAATCAGGATATTGGTGACCTAGTTGAAAGCAACCTTCTAAATATTCATTTGAAATAACATCAGTTCCTATAATTTTATCCCATTGAAAGTTTGCTAACGCTTTAAAAAATATTCCAGTTCTATAAACAACATTTAAACCAGCTTTTTTAGCGTCTCTTTCTAAAGTATCTAAACTATAAGTTATTCTATGACCATGTTCTTTTTCTGCTGGAGTTATTGCAGAATTATGTGTAATTAATCCCATTTTTACTGCTATTTGTCTAGATGGTGCATTTGCGTTAGGGCATACTAGAAAGAATCTTCCTGTGTCACTTAACCATTCGTCATTAATTCTTTTTAGTACACCTACTGGATCATCAATATGTTCTAAAACATGAGTTAAAATAATATTATCATACTTGTTAGGTAATTGTACTTCTTCAAATAATGCATTTATATATTTAATATTATAATCAGAAAGTTCTTTTTTAGCTATTTTTATAGCCTCATCAGAAGCTTCTACACATGTAATATCATCAAAAAAAGGAGTAAATCTTTTTGTGAATGCACCCATGTGGCTTCCGAGTTCTAATAAATTCCCACTTTTAAAGAATGGAATAAATGATTTTAGCATATATGGATGTAATACGTCAAAATCAAAACTATACCCATATTTGTGGTCTTTAGTATCCTTTAATTCTTTGTTATAATCTCTTTTTATTTTCATCTATTAATTTTTAAAATTTTCTTATCTATTATTAATCTTCTAAAACTGCTATGCCAAAACCAAAACGTCCAAATTCATTTCCATTATATAATAAATATATTTTGTTATCACATTTGAATAAATGGGGATAACAAATCATATTTGAATCCCAACTACCTTCTGGTCCTTTAGTAATTCCAGCATTCTCATCGTCTCGTTTCCAATTAATTAAATCATATGAATATGCATAGCCAATTTTATAACCCTTAGATTCA
Source organism: Crocinitomicaceae bacterium (assembly GCA_002716065.1). GTDB lineage: Bacteria > Bacteroidota > Bacteroidia > Flavobacteriales_D > Parvicellaceae. The sequence goes on from PAZE01000030.1 coordinate 18,687, forward strand.
TCAAATCTAAACCCAATTGCATCTCTAAAACAAAAATACATATGATATTTTTGTTTGTGATATATCACAGTTGGTAATGCTTGACATTCATTTTCTCCAATCACATCAGTTATAATATGTTTGCCTTCTCTTTCCCAATTAATTCCATTCTTTGAAGTTGCATGTACTATTTTGTATATCCTCTGAGGTTCCTTCTCTGAAGGATCAGATATCCATTTATTTCCATAAATATACCACATGTGGTACAAATTTTTAAACTTTGTAACAAATGCATCCCCAACCAAAAAAGGTTCATTTAAATTAGATGTTAAAATAGGCCCCGTTCCTAATTTATCAAATGTTAAACCATTATCATGACTAGTAGCATATCCTATCGAAGCATCAGCTGAAACAGAAACCTTTCTGTTCCAGCCTGTAGTATATGCATGAATTTTATCATTTTCTTTAAATATATTAATTGGGAAAATGCCATGTTCATCAAAACACCCAAGCTCACCTAACTTTATAACTGTATCTGATGACACGTTAATAATATTTTTGAACTTTTTGTCAATATCTATAAATGATATATGACTTAAATATTTACCTGTTTGATCTTTCTCTCTTGTTGAGAAATATATCCTAACAAAGTTATCAAATATCAAGGTTTGAGGTGATTGTGCAAACTCAATACATCTATTGGGTAATTGATGATTTAAGGGGTTAAATATTTTACCTAATTTTTTCCATTTCATATCAACTATTTGTAATGTGCTAAAATTATTTAGTAAGTAATGCTAAACCTAAACCATCTCTTCCAAAATGATTACCTTGATATATCATATAAATATTTTCTTTGAGTTTAAATATGTGAGAATAGCTAACCATCTGAGAGTCCCAACCTTCATTTGAGATTGATATTCCTGCTTTAGAGTCGTCCCTTTTCCAGCTTTGTAAATCATTTGAAGCTGCATAACCTATTCGATAACCACCATGCTTTTGCCTGTAATTTAGGCTATTCCTATAAGAAAAAAACATATGGTACTTATCTTCGTGATATAAAACATCTGCACTTGCTTGACATTCGTTTTTTTCAAGAATAGCTTCAATAATATTTTCCTCTTTTTTAAACCAATTTATTCCATCTTTAGATGTTGCTACACGAATTTTGTATACTGGCTCTGGCTTACCAACATTCTTTATCCATTCACTACCAGCTGCGTACCAAAGATACCAAGTGTCATTAAACTTTTTGATTTTTGGACTACCTAATAAAAAAGGTTCATTAGGAGTATAAGAAAGAACTGGTCCTTTTCCAATTTTTGTAAATGTATTGCCATTGTCAAAACTTCTAGCAACTCCAATTGCTGAATTAAATGGTACAGATTCACAACGAGACCACCCACAATAATATATTCGCACCTCATCTCCGACTTTTATTACAGAAGCAGGGTTGGTTCCAAACTCATCAAATGTACCTAATCCCCCCAATTCTAATAATGGTTCCTTAGCAATATTTATGATTTCAAATAAATTTAATTTATTTATATCGATATAAGTTAAATAACTTAAAAATTGTCCATTCACATCTTGTTTTGAACGACACGCAAAATAAACCCTTATAAAATCATCGAATATAAGTGTTGAAGCAGATTGAGCATAACCATTCATCCAATCTTTATTTTTTACAATTTTAGGATCATAAATTCTTCCTAATTTTTTCCACTTAAACATTTCTTTTATTTTAATAAACACTCAATTGCATCAACATCAAAAACAGGAATGTTTAATTTGTTTTTTACTTGTTCTCTATCAAAAAAATAGTTATCTATAAAGATCGATTTAATAGGGTCAATATATTTCACTTTATCTTCTTCCATTTTTAGAATAATTATTTCATCAAACAATCCCTTGTCTAAGCAATATTTCTTTAAACTATCTTCTAAATTATATCGATGTTTTGTTAATAAACACACTTTGATATTATTGTTTTTGCATTGATATAAAAATTTAACAGCTATAGAGTTTATTTTATCATTAATAATTATTGTGTCGTCATAATCAATGTAAACTTGATTATAGTCTAAATTTAATTTATAACTATTAGAGAGGCATCTATCTAAAGTGACATTAAAGTTTTGATTTATAATTTTTAAATTGTATTCCATTGCATTAAAAATACTTAACAATGCAAAATTAACTCCTTGTTGCCTGTATAATGCCATTGTACTTGATTGTCTAGCTGCAAATTCCATTAGCTTATAAATTCCATTAGAATCTTTTTTAACTTGAAAGAACCAAGCCCCATTAAAACTAAGTTTTTCATTTAAATTCTCTGCTATTTTTTTAATTTCAAAAGATAATGGAATAGTATATGTAGTGAAAGATATTCCCATTTCAATACGTGAACGCATTCGAGGGCCAATAAATAATAATTTGCCATTATTAGCGGTAAAACAATCAACACTTAATTCATCACCAGGTAGGTGTTCACACACTAACAAGTCTTGATTGTTTTTTAATTTATATAACAATTCATCTTCATTATTAGCTAATGAAGTTCCTTTGCCTCCTTGTCCAATATTTGGTTTTAAAAAAACAGGATAAGTAATATTTTTAAATGGAGCAGAAAATATAATAGGACAAAACGCTGTATCTTTAAATAAATTATAAGTCAACCTTTTTTCTCTTGCAATTAATGTTGTTTCATAAGATGAGGTTAAAACCTTTGAATTTATTTTACTTTGATTTTTAGCTAAAAAAGTAACTATTGAATCATGAGTTGGAAAAATAAAGTCAATATTAAATTTGTCAAGAACTGTATTAAAGACTTCTAAAAAATCATGATTAGTAATATAAAAGTCATCTTCAATGTAATGTTCTTTATCATAAACAAACTTTGCATGATCAGATTTCCCAGATGCTCCAAATAGTTCAACATGAAGGTTGTATTTAAGTGAGTTAAAAATTTCTAATCCAATTTCAGACCCTGCTGGAAATATTAAAACATTTTTTTTTTCTATCATATCATCAATTCCTAGCTTTAAACTAAGCTAATTTGAGCAAGCATACCACATGAAAGTTCAGGGTAATCAATAGCAACTTCACATAAGGAATTGATGATCTTTTTATCAAATTCTAGAGATAGGATTTGCTTTGTCGTGAAGGGCTTAAGATAAATACCTTCAATTTTTTCTAATTTGTATCCAGCTTTTTCAATTTCAGTTTTCAAGGAATCAACTGTGTAATATCTTTTGTGGCCAAGTAGATGGTCATTTTCAGAAAGTAATGTCATATCTGGTAACATCCCCGCTAAATTACCTAATCGCCTATTTAGAACTTCTGCGTTTGGAACAGATACAAAGATTTTTCCACCAGGAGATAAGAATTTTTTAAATCGTGTTAAAATCTCAAATGGATTATCAATATGCTCAAGAATAAATCCCATGTTAATAACATCAAATTTTTCATCAGTTGTATAATTTTCAAAAAATGTTTCAATAATTAATGCAGGACTATTAGGATACATTTTTTTAAAATTTTCAATAACTGCAGACGAACCATCTAAAACAACATATTTTTCAAAATGTTTTGAAAAAATTTCAGTTGTGTAACCATGTCCCAAACCAAGCTCAAGCATAGATTTTAATCCTTCTGAAAACTTTATAACTCGATGAGGATACCATTTTAAGATTATTTCATTGTCAAAATCATAAAGATTATTTCCTTGATATGCTTTTACATGACTGTCTAATATATTATTCATAGTTTAAACTAAATTATATGATTCCAAATATTTTTTTATTTCATCTTTTGGGTTAAACATCATTAAGTCAATTATAGAAAGTGACTCAATAAACTTATTGTCAAATTGCTTATAATCTATATTATTACTTTCTATAAATTTTAAATCAATACCCTCTGCTTTAAATTTTTCCTTATTATATAATTCAACACCCCCTATAGGATTAATGTATTCTTTTGCTTTTATTGACTTACAAATTTCAATAACCTTACTTTCTGATTTTAATGAATGATTAATAGGTAATGTAGATGACTTAATTATAGGAGTATAAATACCTAAAAACTTATTGATATTGCAAATTGCATTATTAATGAATAAAAATAAATTATTCTCTGGATATATAATTAATTCCTTTATTAAAGGAAAAACAGTATCAAAATAAGGTGCAGTCGCTCTTTCTTCTCGAATTAATATTGAAGGGTTTTCATTTATCAGATCAGAAAAATCTGCGGTAAGTATCTGAA
>PAZE01000031.1 GCA_002716065.1 Crocinitomicaceae bacterium
AAATTTAGTTGATATTAAAAGAGTGAAACAGGTAAAAGGTCTAAGCTGAATTCAGCTTAGACCTTTTACCTGTTTCACTCTTTTAATATCAACTAAATTTCAACACATTGGCAACAGTAGATAAAGTAACAAATAGAATAAACTTTGCATCAAGTCAGCATCGTTTTTCGTATCCAGATTTTCTGGACATTCAATTAAAATCATTTCAAGAGTTTTTTCAGTTAGAAACAACTTCAGAAAACAGAATTGGTGAAGGCCTTTTTAAAGTTTTCTGTGAAAATTTTCCAATTACTGATACAAGAAATCAATTTGTTCTTGAGTTTTTGGATTATTTTATAGATCCTCCAAGATATACCATTAACGAGTGTATTGATAGAGGTTTAACGTATTCAGTTCCCTTAAAAGCTGTAATGAAGCTTTATTGTACAGATCCTGAGCATGAGGATTTTGAAACAATTGTACAGGAAGTATATCTAGGAACTATTCCCTACATGACACCTAAGGGATCTTTTGTTATTAATGGCGCAGAGCGTGTTATTGTTTCTCAATTGCATCGTTCTCCTGGTGTTTTCTTTGGTCAAAGTAGACATGCAAATGGAACTAAACTTTATTCAGCTAGAGTAATTCCTTTTAAAGGTTCATGGATTGAATTCGCTACAGACATTAATAATGTTATGTATGCATATATTGATAGAAAAAAGAAGTTACCTGTTACTACTCTTTTTAGAGCTATTGGTTATCAAAGTGATAAGGATATCCTTGAAATCTTTGATTTAGCTGATGAAGTAAAAGCTACAAAAGCAGAACTTAAAAAATCAATCGGTAGAAAATTAGCTGCAAGAGTTCTTAAATCATGGGTTGAAGATTTTGTTGATGAAGATACTGGTGAGGTGGTTTCTATTGAAAGAAATGAGGTTATCATTGAAAGGGAGACTATCATTGAAAAAGAACATGTAGAGTTAATTTCTGAAGCTGGTGTTAAAACAATTATCCTTCATAAGGAAAATGTTAACACTGCTGATTTTGCTATTATCTACAATACATTACAAAAAGATACTTCTAACTCTGAAAAAGAGGCTGTTGAATTGATCTACCGTCAGCTAAGAAATGCTGAGCCACCAGATGAGGAAACTGCTAGAGGTGTTATTGATAAATTGTTTTTTTCTGAGCAACGTTATGATTTAGGTGAGGTAGGAAGATATAGAATAAACAAGAAATTAGGTTTAGATGTTAATGCAGATATGAGAGTTCTAACTAAGAACGATATCATTTGTATTATTAAGCAGCTAATTGCATTGATTAATTCAAAAGCAGATGTTGATGATATCGATCACTTAAGTAATAGACGTGTTCGTACTGTTGGAGAACAATTGTATAGCCAGTTCGGTGTTGGTCTAGCTCGTATGGCTAGAACCATTCGTGAGAGAATGAATGTTAGAGATAATGAGGTGTTTACACCAATCGATTTGATTAATGCTAAAACACTTTCAAGTGTTATTAATTCTTTCTTTGGAACCAATCAGCTATCTCAGTTTATGGATCAAACCAATCCACTTGCAGAGGTTACTCACAAAAGGAGAATGTCTGCTCTAGGACCTGGTGGTTTGACGAGAGAAAGAGCAGGTTTTGAGGTTCGTGATGTTCATTACACTCATTATGGAAGGTTATGTACCATCGAAACTCCTGAAGGACCCAATATTGGTCTTATATCTTCTTTGTGTGTTTATGCAAAAGTAAATAGATTAGGATTTATCGAAACCCCTTATCGTGAGGTAGAAAAAGGTAAAGTTAATCTTAAAAAAGAACCAATTTTCTTAAGTGCTGAGGAAGAAGATAATAAGTACATTGCTCAAGCAAATGCAAAAACTGATGATCAAGGTAATTTCGTAAACGATAATGTAATTGCTCGTTTTGAAGGAGACTTTCCTGTTCCTAGTAAAATGGACATCAATTTAATTGATGTTGGAACAAACCAGATTGCATCTATTGCTGCTTCATGTATTCCGTTTTTGGAACACGATGATGCCAACCGTGCACTTATGGGATCTAACATGCAGCGTCAATCAGTTCCTCTTTTAAAGCCTAATTCACCAATTGTTGGAACGGGTATTGAAGAGTTAGTAGCTAGAGATTCTAGAGTTTTAATTCATGCTCAGAATAATGGTGTTGTTGAGTATGTTGATGCTAATGAGATTCATGTTAAATACGATTTAAGCGCAGATGATTTAATTGTTCGTTTTGATGATGAGATTAAAGTATATCAGCTAACTAAATTTCAGAAAACTAATCAGGGAAGCTCTATTAACCTTGTTCCTATTGTTAAAAAAGGAGACAAGATTAAAAAAGGGCAGGTTCTTGTTGAGGGATATGCAACTCAAAAAGGTGAGTTGGCTCTTGGGCAGAACCTAAAAGTAGCATTTATGCCTTGGAAAGGATATAATTTTGAGGATGCAATTGTAATTTCTGAAAAAGTGGTTAAAGATGATATCTTTACTTCAGTTCATATTGATGAGTTTACTCTTGATGTTAGAGATACCAAGCGTGGATTAGAAGAATTAACTGCAGATATTCCTAATGTTAGTGAAGAAGCAACCAAAGATCTTGATGAAAATGGTATTATTCGTGTAGGTGCTGAGGTTAAAGAGGGAGATATTTTAATTGGAAAAATTACTCCTAAAGGAGAGAGTGATCCTTCACCTGAAGAAAAATTACTTAGAGCAATCTTTGGTGATAAAGCTGGTGACGTTAAAGACGCATCTTTAAAAGTTTCACCTTCAGTTACTGGAGTTGTTATCGATAAGAAGCTATTTTCAAAGGCTGTTAAGGATAGAAGATCTAAGGCAGCTGATAAGCCAATTTTAGAGCAAATTGATGCTGAAATGGACAAGGAATTAGCGAATCTTAAAACTATTTTAATCGAAAAACTAATTAAGATAGTTGGTGATAATAAGTCTAAAGGTGTTTTCAATATTTTCAAGGAAGAGATTATTAAAAAGGGTGTTAAATTCACTGAAAAAACACTTAAGCAAATCGATTTCTTACATGTTAATCCTAAGGATTGGACTGATGAAGCTAAAGTTAATACGTTAATTGAAAGAACTCTTCATAACTATAACCTTAAGGCTACAGACTGTATTGGTCGTTATAAGCGTAAAAAATTCCAGATTACTGTTGGGGATGAACTGCCAAATGGTATCATTAAACTAGCTAAAGTTTATCTTGCTAAAAAGAGAAAGCTAAAAGTTGGTGATAAAATGGCTGGTCGTCATGGTAATAAAGGTATTGTTGCTAAAATTGTTAGGGAGGAAGATATGCCTTTCTTGGAAGACGGTACACCTGTAGATATTGTTCTTAATCCGCTTGGTGTTCCTTCTAGGATGAACTTAGGTCAGATTTATGAAACAGTATTAGGTTGGGCTGGTCAAAAACTAGGAAAGAAATTTTCTACTCCAATTTTTGATGGTGCTAGCCTAGAAGATATCAATAGTCTAACTGATGAAGCTGGAGTTCCTAGAAATGGAAAAACGTATCTATACGATGGTGGAACTGGTGAGAAATTTGATCAGCCTGCTACAGTTGGAATCATTTACATGATTAAGCTTAGTCATATGGTTGACGATAAAATGCACGCTAGATCTATAGGTCCTTATTCTTTAATTACTCAACAGCCACTTGGAGGTAAGGCTCAATTTGGTGGTCAGCGTTTTGGAGAAATGGAAGTATGGGCATTAGAGGCATTTGGAGCATCAAATATTCTTCAAGAGATATTAACTGTTAAATCAGATGATGTTCAAGGAAGAGCAAAAGCTTATGAATGCATAGTTAAAGGTAAAAACCTACCAACTCCAGGTATTCCTGAATCATTTAATGTATTGTTAAATGAACTACAGGGATTAGGATTGAATATTGCACTAGATTAATTAATTAAGTCTCCCTGATAATTCAGGGAGACAAAAGTTGTTTACAACGTTAAAAAAAAACTTATGGCTTTTAGAAAAGATTACAAGGTTAACAGCGATTTTAATAAAATTACAATCAGTTTAGCATCTCCTGAGGTTCTTTTGGAGAGATCTCACGGAGAGGTGCTTAAACCAGAAACTATCAATTACAGGACATACAAACCTGAAAGAGATGGTTTATTTTGTGAGAGAATTTTCGGACCTGTTAAAGATTACGAATGTCATTGTGGAAAATACAAGAGAATTAGATACAAAGGAATAGTATGTGATCGATGTGGTGTAGAGGTTACCGAGAAGAAAGTAAGACGAGAAAGAATGGGGCATATTTCATTAGTTGTTCCTGTTGCTCATATATGGTATTTTAAATCTCTTCCTAATAAAATAGGTTATTTGTTAGGGTTACCAACAAAGAAGCTCGATCAAATTATTTATTATGAGAGGTATGTAGTTATTAAACCTGGTACAGCTTTAAATGCTGAAGGTGAACCAGTTAATAAAATGGATTTTCTTACTGAGGAAGAATATTTAGACATATTAGATACACTTCCAAAAGAGAATCAATATTTAGAGGACTCAGACCCAAATAAATTTGTTGCAAAAATGGGTGCTGAAGCATTACATGATTTACTTCAAAATGAAGATTTAGATGCTAAATCCTATCAGCTAAGACATCAGGCACATAACGAAACTTCTCAACAGAGAAAAAATGAGGCATTAAAAAGACTTCAGGTTATTGAAGCTTTTAGAGATGCAAATTCTCGAATTGATAACAAGCCTGAATGGATGATTGTTAAGGTAGTTCCAGTTATTCCTCCGGATTTAAGACCTCTTGTTCCTCTTGATGGTGGAAGGTTTGCAACATCTGACTTAAATGATTTATATAGAAGGGTTATTATACGAAACAACCGTTTAAAAAGACTTATTGAAATAAAAGCTCCTGAAGTAATTTTAAGAAATGAAAAAAGGATGCTTCAAGAATCAGTTGATTCGCTTTTTGATAATTCAAGAAAGTCTAGTGCTGTTAAAACAGATAAAAATAGACCGTTAAAGTCTCTTTCAGATAGCTTAAAAGGAAAGCAAGGTAGATTCAGACAAAATCTACTCGGTAAGCGTGTTGATTATTCTGCTAGATCTGTAATTGTTGTAGGACCAACGTTAAAATTACATGAGTGTGGATTGCCTAAAAATATGGCAGCTGAACTTTTTAAGCCTTTTATCATTCGTAAAATGATTGAAAGAGGCATTGTTAAGACAGTTAAATCTGCTAAGAAAATTGTAGATCGTAAAGAACCAGTTGTATGGGATATTCTTGAGAATGTATTAAAAGGGCACCCGGTTCTTTTAAACAGGGCTCCAACTCTTCACTGACTAGGTATTCAGGCTTTCCAGCCTAAATTAATTGAAGGAAAGGCGATTCAGCTGCATCCACTAGTTTGTACGGCATTTAATGCCGATTTTGATGGCGACCAGATGGCTGTTCATTTACCACTTGGTAACGCTGCTATTTTGGAAGCTCAATTGTTAATGTTAGCTTCTCATAATATTCTTAATCCTGCAAATGGAGCTCCAATTACCGTTCCATCTCAGGATATGGTATTAGGATTATATTACATTACTAAACTTAAAAAGAATACTAAAGAAGATCCTGTAAAAGGAGAGGGTATGACATTTTATTCTTCTGAAGAGGTTAAGATTGCTTACAATGAAGGGAAATTAGACTTACATGCATCTATCAAGGTTAAAATTGATGATGTTGTTGATGGTGAACCTATCAATCACATTGTTGAAACTACTACTGGTAGAGTCATTTTTAATGAGTTGGTGCCTGCAGAAGCTGGATACGTTAATGAAGTATTAACCAAAAAGTCATTAAGAGATATTATCTCAAATATCATTAAAATTTCTGGTGTTCCAAACACCGCTAAGTTCCTTGATGACATTAAAGATTTAGGTTATTACATGGCTTTTAAAGGTGGATTATCTTTCAATTTAGATGATGTTCAAATTCCACCAGAAAAAGATATTTTAATTAATAAGGCTAGAACTCAAGTTGAAGAGGTGAAGATGAATTACAACATGGGTCTAATTACCAATAATGAGCGATACAATCAAATTATTGATATTTGGACACATACCAATTCTAGATTAACTTTTACTCTAATGGAAAAACTTAAAGCTGATAAGCAAGGTTTTAATTCCATTTATATGATGATGGATTCAGGTGCAAGGGGTTCTAAAGAACAAATACGTCAGCTTTCTGGTATGAGAGGTCTGATGGCAAAACCCCAAAAGTCTGGTGCTACTGGAGGTCAAGATATTATTGAAAATCCAATTCTTTCTAACTTTAAGGAAGGGCTTTCTATTTTAGAATATTTTATTTCTACTCACGGTGCACGTAAAGGATTAGCAGATACCGCACTTAAAACTGCCGATGCTGGTTACCTAACAAGAAGATTGGTTGATGTTGCTCAGGATGTTGTTGTAAATTCTGAAGATTGTGGTACTCTTAGAGGATTATTGGTGTCAGCTCTTAAAAAGGATGATGAGATTGTTGAGTCTTTATACGATAGGATTTTAGGTAGAGTCGCATTATTTGATATTGAAAATCCTGAAACTGGCGAGGTAATTGTTCCTGAAGGAGAAGAGATCACTGAAGATCTTGCAAAAGCTATTCATGTTGCAGGAATCGATGAGGTTGAAATTCGATCAGTTCTTACATGTGAACAAACTCGAGGTGTTTGTGCTAAGTGTTACGGTAGAAACCTTTCTACTGGTAAAATGGTTCAAATTGGTGAAGCAGTTGGTGTTATCGCTGCACAGTCTATTGGTGAACCAGGTACTCAGCTTACTCTTAGAACATTCCACGTTGGTGGTACCGCATCTAATATTGCTGATGATGCTGCCTTAAGAGCTAAAAATGATGGTGTTATTGAAATCGAAGGTTTAAATACTGTTGTTAAGAAAAATGAAGAAGGCGAAGAGATTGAAGTTGTTATTGGTAGAGCTGGTGAAATGAGGTTGGTTGATGCTGTTGGAAACGTTATTATGACAAATAATATTCCTTATGGTTCTCAATTCTTTGTTAAAAACAAAAAGAAACTTAAAAAAGGAGATCTTATTTGTAAGTGGGATCCATATAATGCTGTTATTCTTTCTGAGTTAGACGGTGCTGTTCAATTTGAGAATTTGGTTGAAGGAGTAACCTACAGGGAAGAGCAAGATGAGCAAACAGGATTTACTGAAATTGTAATTAAGGAAAATAGAGATAAAAAAATGATTCCTACAATTAATATTGTAGATAAGAAAGGGGAATTATTAAAGTCCTACAATCTTCCTGTAGATGCCCACATTATTGTTAAAGAAGAAGACAATATTGTTGCCGGTCAAATTATTGTTAAAATTCCTAGAAAATCTGGAAAATCAGGCGATATTACAGGTGGTCTTCCTAGAGTTACAGAAATGTTTGAAGCTAGGAATCCATCGAACCCTGCTGTTGTTTCTGAAATTGATGGTGTTGCTTCTTATGGAAAAATAAAAAGAGGTAATAGAGAGGTTATTATTGAAGCTAAGACAGGTGAGATTAAAAAGTACCTAGTTCCTTTATCAAGACATATTCTTGTACAAGAAAATGATTACGTTAAGGCTGGTCATCCTCTTTCTGACGGTGCTACAACACCAGCAGACATCCTTTCAATTAAAGGACCAACTGCTGTTCAAGAGTATATTGTTAATGAAATTCAAGAAGTATATCGTCTTCAAGGGGTGAAAATTAACGATAAGCATTTTGAGGTTATTGTTCGTCAGATGATGCGTAAGGTTGAGGTTGTTGATGCTGGTGATACGAAGTTCCTAGAAAAAAATGCAGTCAATAAGTGGGAGTTTATTAAAGAAAATGATCAGATTTTTGGTAAAAAAGTGGTTACTGATGCTGGTGATTCAACTAACCTTCAGCTTGGACAAATCGTTTCGGCTAGAAAGTTAAGAGATGAAAATTCTTTCTTAAAAAGAAACGATGCTAAACAAGTTGAAGCAAGAGATGCACTAACTGCTACTGCTCACCCATTATTGCAAGGAATAACAAAGGCTTCTTTACATACTGATAGCTTTATTTCTGCTGCTTCTTTCCAAGAAACAACAAAGGTTCTTAATCAAGCGGCAGTTAATGGTAAGGTTGATCATCTTTTAGGACTTAAAGAAAATGTTATTGTTGGTCATAAGATTCCTGCTGGTACTGGTATGAGAGATTATCAAGAAATGATTGTTGGTTCTAAAAGTGATTACGATCGTTTAGTTAACAACAATGATGATGCAGTTGAAGCTGAATCTACCGTTGGAACAATTAATTCTTAATTGCTTTAATTAGCTTAAGTTATGAGTGAGAAAAAAGAAGGCCAACAAGGATTTAATATTGAGCTCTCTGAGGAGGTTGCTGAAGGTACCTATTCAAATTTAGCTATCATACAACATTCATCATCTGAATTTATTTTTGATTTTGTTAGAATAATGCCGGGTGTTCCTAAAGGGAGAGTTAAATCTAGAATAGTGATGACTCCAGAGCATGCTAAGAAGTTAATGCGAGCTTTAAATGATAATATTTCTAAATACGAAAGTAATATTGGAAACATTAGAGAGGATAGTCCTATTAATCCAATACCACTTAATTTTGGTGGGCCAGATACTCAAGCTTAACTTTTTATGCTTTAAAAAAATAAAAGGTTGTTATCATTTCGATAACAACCTTTTTTATTTTTGTTAAAATGAAAAAATCACATTGGATATTTTTTTGCTTTCTTTTTACTTTTAATAATGCTTTTCTTTCTCAAGTTTATTTAGAGATAGATACCACTAATTTTGCTACTTTTCATAATTATGAATCTACTTCTTTAAGTAATGTTAGCTTTGGAAGCGCAGGTAGTATCTTTAGATCATTGGTTTTTTCCAATTCACATAACCTTCTAAGTCAATCGGTTTTTTTAAAAGAAGAAGTTGAAGATTTACCTTCATTTGATGTTAAGACCCCAATAGTAGATACCAAATACATTACAGGGTCAGGTAATGAGCAGTTGTTTTCAGTATTTCATTCACAAAACATAACTCCACTTATTAATTATTCTATTTTATATACCAAGAAAAGTTTCGATGGATATTATCTAAACCAAGGTACAAATCATAATTTTTTTCAATCTAATTTTTCTTTTACTTCAAAAGACAAATGGTATAATGCTAAACTTTTGTATAAGCACCATAGGTATTTTCATTATCAAAACGGTGGTATTATTGATGATTCCTTATTTACTGATGATCAGTATAGTAGTAGAAATAGATTGCTGTTGGATGTTAATTTAGAAAATGCTTTTTCAAGAGATGCACTTAATAAATTAGGTTTGTTTCAAGAGTTTCTTATTTCTTCAAAATTTGATTCTCTAGAAAATAAGGCTACTTCTACAATTGGTTTTGATTTAAGTGTTTCCTCTCAAAAAAGAACTTATTTTGATTCTCTAGTAAATCAATTTTATTTGTATAATCTACTAGATACCGTATCTACAAGAGATTCACTAACAAAAAAACACCTAAATTCATTAGTACAGTATCAAATTCTAAAAGAAATTGATAGTAGTAAAAAATTTTTATTTACTGTTGGGATCGATGGACGGCTTTATACTCATTCTAATTTATCTATTGATACAAATTTTTATAATTCATCTGGGTTTTTTGCTATTAACTTTACAGGAGAAAACCATAAAATAGGTCTTAATGCCAATTATTTTGTAAGTGGATATAGAGTTGGTGATTTTACTATTTCAGCAGATTTTTTTAAAAAGTATAACGATTTTACCCTATCCCTTCAAGCAAAATATTCTTCTATTTCACCTTCCTATGAGCTGATTAATTATTCTGGAAATCATGGTTATTGGAACAATAGTTTTGCCAATCAAAAAGTGTTTTTTTCCAAAGGAAGTTTGATGTATAAAGGATGGAAGATTTTTAGTCAATTTACTGATGTTGAAAATCCTATTTACTTTGATTATTTTGGTGTTCCAAATCAAGAAGATGGTTATTCACAAGTCATCCAAACATCTTTGAGTAAAGAGTTAAGTCTTAGAGCATTCCAATTGAACACATCTTGTTTTTATCAATACCAAGGGGGCTATACTATTTATCAGCTTCCTGAGTGGGTTGGGATTTTTGATTTGTCATATTCTTTTGATGCTTTTAAGTCTGCTCTACAGCTTAATATTGGAATTCAAGGTATGGTCTTTAGCGAATATTATTTAATGAATTACCGACCAGATTTTGGTGTTTTTTATGTTAGTAATGAGAAAAAGCAAGAGAATTATTTATATGCAGATTTTTATCTTAATGCTAAAATTAAAACTGTAAATTTTTTCTTTATTGTTTCACATCTTAATTCTGGATTAATGGGTTATAATTATTTTTCAGCTTTACATTATCCTTCACCAGATCGTTATTTTAAATTAGGTTTACGATGGATGTTTTTAAACTAGTTTTAGCATTATTTCTTAAATTGGGCCTTGATCTATTATTAGTAGTATGAAAAAAATCAATTCGCTAGAGGATTACAAGGAAAAATACCTTGAAAGTGTTCAAGATCCAGAAACTTTTTGGAGCAATATTGCATCAACTTTCAGTTGGCAAAAAAAGTGGAATCAGATTTTAGATTGGAACTTTGAAACTCCTTTAGTTTCTTGGTTTAAAGGTGGTAAATTAAACATTACCGAAAATTGTTTAGATAGACATTTAAAAGATAAAAGCGATAAAACAGCTATTATTTGGGAACCCAATGATCCTTCAGATTCTCCACAATTCATTTCTTATAAAGAACTACACTACAGAGTTGGAGTTGCTGCTCAGATGTTAAAAAATAATGGTGTTTCTAAGGGAGATAGGGTTTGTTTATACATGCCCATGGTTCCAGAATTGGCTATTGCAGTCTTAGCATGTGCTAGAGTTGGTGCTATTCACTCTGTAATTTTTGCTGGATTTAGTGCAAAAGCACTTTCAGATCGAATTATAGACGCTTCGGCTAAGGTCTTGCTTACTGCCGATTATGGGGTTCGTGCTACCAAGAAAATCCCTTTAAAAGAAATTGCTGATCAGGCTTTAGAAAAATGTTCTACCATAGAAAAATGTATCGTTTATAAAAGACTTGATGGAAATGTGAACATGGATGCTGAAAGAGATGTTTGGTGGGATGATGAGATAAGTAAGGTAGATCACCCTTCATCAGCTCAGCAGATGGATGCTGAAGATGAACTTTTTATATTGTATACATCTGGTTCTACGGGAACACCAAAAGGTGTTGTGCATACAACTGGTGGTTACATGGTTTATGCTGAGTATTCATTTAGAAATGTATTTCAATATTCTGATAATGATGTCTATTGGTGTACTGCCGATATTGGATGGATAACAGGACATTCATATATTATTTATGGACCTTTATTAGCTGGTGCTACAACTATTATGTTTGAGGGTGTTCCAACATGGCCAGATGCTGGAAGGTTTTGGGAAGTTGTGGATAAATATCAAGTTAGCTTATTTTATACAGCTCCTACAGCTATAAGAGCACTTCAAGCATATGATTTAGAGTTTGTTAATAAGTATAACTTAAGCTCTTTAAAAGTTTTAGGGAGTGTTGGTGAACCCATTAATGAGGAAGCTTGGAATTGGTATAATGAAAATATAGGAAAAGGGAATTGTCCTATTGTAGATACTTGGTGGCAGACAGAAACAGGTGGGATTATGATTTCACCACTTGCTGGAATTACTCCTTTAAAACCTACCTATGCAACCTTACCATTGCCAGGAATTCAACCCTGCTTGGTGGATACTCAAGGAAATGAAATAGTTGGAAATGACGTAGAAGGAAATTTATGTGTAAAATTCCCCTGGCCCTCAATGCTTAGAACTACATGGGGTGATCATGAACGATGTAAGCAAACCTATTTTTCTACTTATAAAGGCATGTATTTTACCGGAGATGGGTGTAAAAGAGATAAGGATGGTTTTTACAGAATTACTGGAAGAGTAGATGATGTAATGAATATTTCAGGTCACAGAATAGGAACTGCTGAAGTAGAATGTGCCATAAATACCCATGAATCAGTTGTTGAATCTGCAGTAGTTGGTTATCCTCACGATATTAAAGGACAAGGAATCTATGCGTATGTTATTTGTACAGGATTTAACGATGACCAGCAAATGAAAAAAGAGATTATACAGCAAATAGTAGCTGAAATAGGCCCTATTGCTAAACCAGATAAAATTCAGATTGTTTCTGGTCTTCCCAAAACAAGATCAGGTAAAATTATGAGACGAATTTTACGAAAGGTTGCAGAAGGAG
The DNA here is from genome assembly GCA_002716065.1 of Crocinitomicaceae bacterium. Taxonomy (GTDB): domain Bacteria; phylum Bacteroidota; class Bacteroidia; order Flavobacteriales_D; family Parvicellaceae. The sequence continues at coordinate 12,325 of PAZE01000031.1, forward strand.
ATACTTCAAATTTAGGAGACACCTCTACTTTGTTAGATCCCTCAGTTGTTGATGAAATAAAAGCAGGTGCAATCCATTAAAAAAAATAAAATTGAAAAATACCATCCTACCCATATTAGCTTTACTTATTTTTTTATTTATTAAGTGTTCATCTAATGGAGATGATGATTTAATTTTTGCTAGTTCAACAATAAAAGAACTTACAGATCAAGAATATCCCGATAATTGTGATATAGAATCCAGATCTGATTTATGGGATAAGTACAATCATAGCTTATTTCAAGTAGTAAGAAATGATTCGTTGAATTTTACTGTACGTATTCTTCCTGAAAATGAATTTAGTGATACCATTACGTTTAAGAATATTAATTTATTATCGTGGATTCCTACTATCCCAAATCATATTGTTGAGGATCCTTATTTGGTTGATATTGGAATAATTAATGCAGAATGGAATCGTCAGCAGGTAAGATTTAATAAAGGAGAGTTTTATATGAGTTCAAACAATGAAGAATCAACAAAAACAGTCCGAGTTGATTTAGCAAGAAACTGTTTAAATTCTTATGCTTGGGAAGTAATTACTTATACAGAAGATTCTGGAAATATGAAGTCTATGTATCACGGTTGGTTTGATTTTCCAAAAGAGCTATATAGAGAATTGTTTGATGAGGTTAATAATGGAAAGTTGACCTTTGATCAATATAGGGATCATCTAGAGTTATATAAAGACCCTAAAAAGCAGGTAATTAATTTAAGTGTATTAAGAGAAGTAGAAAAGGAAACCGAAGTGTCTTTTTCAGATTTCAGAATGCAATCTTATCCTTTAACTGGAGCTAGAAAGTCTAAATACAAAAATATTGTTTGTCCTGCTAGTCCGATACTTATTAATGATATGCTCAATGATTCAACTACCTATTCTACATTTCAATGGCCAGGCTTTTATGATACATCAGATCCAAGGCCAAGTACTTTGAGTATGCTTGGAATTCCTAAAAAAGTACTAGTCAGGGAAACTATTTCAAAAAATTCAGCTAAGGATAAATGCTATGAATTTGACATTTCTTTTGCTAGAAATACAGATACTAGCTACATAACTAGAATAGTAATTGGTGGAATTCTTCCAACTGATTTACAGCAGATGCCAATTGAAAATTACAATAATGGTATAAAAAAACCTATGGGAATAGGAAACCATGGCTTTTATGAGCATGTAGATTATGCTTCAAGTCATTCATCTGCGGAAAACCCTTATTACGGATTTATTTTAGATGATAATGGGAAATGGGTAGATAGTCATTTTTTTGGTGTTGATGGGCCAATCTTACACTTGGATGAAACTGATGAGGGTTTGTTGCATTTTTGGTTGTTGTCTTTTGAAAGACACGCAATGGTTGCTCATTTAACTTTTCCGCTTAACTAAGATGTTTTAAGGCAAAACCCTATACCATGAACGTTGTCAATAGTTATGGATTCTTCTTCTTTTAGGTGCTTTCTTAGCTTGGTTATAAATACATCTAAACTTCTTCCGTTGAAGTAATTGTCATCACCCCATATTTCTTTTAGAATAATTTCTCGTTTACTTATATTGTTTTTATTTAGACACAATAGTTTAAGTAAATCGCCTTCTTTTTTGGTTAGCTTTTTAGTGTTGTTTCCAATTAGTTGGTAGTTGGTAGAATCAAAAAATGTATTTCCCAAATGAAAACCTTTTGATGTTACTTGATGGGTTCTTTTTAAAACAGCTTTGATTCTAAGCAGAAGTTCTTCAAGATCAAATGGTTTAGTAATGTAATCATCTGCTCCTAAATGAAACCCCGTGCTTTTATCTTTAAGCATTGCTTTAGCAGTGAGAAAAATAATAGGAACATCGCTTACTGTTTTTATTTGTTTTGCAAGATTAAAGCCATCTTTTTTAGGAAGCATAACATCTAGTAAGCACAAGTCAAAAGTATTTTTTTGGAATTCGTTCCACCCCAAAGAGCCATCTGTGCAAAGAGAAACTTTATACCCGTTTAATAATAGGTTATCTTGTATCACATAGCCTAAGTTGCTATCATCTTCAACTAATAGAATTTTTTTCATTTAAGTAATGCTTTTTTAGGCAGCCAAAATATCATTTGTGTACCTTCTTTTTTTTTACTTTTTACATTAATTGTTCCTCCATGCCTTGTCAAAATGTGCTTAACGTAAAATAAACCAATTCCAAACCCTTTTACATCATGAACACTACCAGTTGGAATTCTATAAAATTTTTCAAAAATTAATTTACATTCATCCTTTGTCATGCCTTTTCCATTGTCAGAAACTACAACTTCTATACCGTTTTTTTTATTACTTGTAAAAATGGTTATTTGAGGAGTATTGATGCTGTATTTTACAGCGTTATCAATTAGATTAGAAATTACATTTATAAGGTGAGTTTTGTCAATGTTGATAATAGAATCTTTAGCTTTAAAATTTGTTTTTATTATTCCATTTTGGTTGTTAATGATGATTTCAAAACTATTAATGCAGTTTAGAATAATTTGATGAATATCAGAATCTTCTTTTTCAAGAACAAATTCACTTTTATTTAATTGTGCAACCTGAAGTACTTTTTCTACTAGTAACTCGAGTCTTTTGTTTTCTTGTTTAATGATAGATGCATATTCTTTTATTTTCTTAGGATTGTCATCTATACTTTTGTTTAACAATACTTCACTGGAAATGGAAATGGTAGAAATTGGAGTTTTAAATTCATGAGTAATGTTGTTAATAAAGTCATTTTTAATTTCGCTTAGTTTTTTTTGTTTTAGAATTATTGTAATGGAATAAGATAAAATAACCAATACAATAAAAATTACTAGTGTAGATATGATTAGAGATTCGGATATTTCAAGGGACTTAACTTGTTCAATTTCTTTTTTTTCTGGAAAGAACACCCCAAAATAATGACCGTCATGATCCCACTTAAAAGTTGCTGAATTGGTTGCTTTTCCTCTAATTGTAGTCGATGAGCTAAGGTCTACGTATCTGTCAAAGATTATTGAGTCAGCAAAACAATCGTAAATCCCGTATTCAAACTTATGATGGACATTGTATTGATTAAACTGTTCAACAATTAAATTTTCTAAAATGATTGGGTTTAAGGTGTCGTAAAAACTGACTACGAAATAGTTAGGGGTGATTTGTTGGACAGGCTCCAAATAAAGTTCTGTAAGTTCGTCATTTAAGGAGATGAGCTTGTCTCTAACATTTACAAGAGAAAGGGTGACTAGATTTTCAAATTGAGCTTTTTCCAACTCAATATTTTTTTGTTGTATTTCAATTTGTTTTTTTTGAATTAAAATTTCTTTATTTATCCAAAACCCTTGATTTATTAATACCCCTGCAAGTGCAACAGATGCTAGAAAGATGATTAATCGAATGTTTTTATTTTTCATCTTTTTAAAGATACGTAAGAACACATATAAAATAAAAAAAGCCCCGATAAACGAGGCTTTTTAATAGATTGAACGAGATTTTTACATCATTCCCGGCATACCACCCGGCATTCCACCTCCCATTGGCATTGGAGGTTCTTCACTAGGCTCGTCAGCAATAACGCACTCAGTTGTTAGTAACATTGATGCAATAGAGGCAGCATTTTCAAGAGCGCTTCTTGATACTTTGGTAGGGTCAATTACACCAGACTTGAATAGGTTTTCATAGGCTTCAGTTCTAGCATTAAAACCAAAATCATTTTTACCTTCCTTTACTTTCTGTACAATAACAGCTCCTTCACCACCAGCATTAGCAATGATTGTTCTTAAAGGCTCTTCAATTGCTCTAGTAACTATCTTGATACCTGTGTTTTCATCTTCATTAAGCCCACCTTTCTCATCAAGTGCTTCAGCAGCTCTAATGTATCCAATACCTCCACCAGGAATAATACCTTCTTCAACAGCAGCTCTTGTGGCAGCTAAGGCATCATCAACACGGTCTTTTTTCTCTTTCATTTCAACTTCAGTCGCAGCACCAACATATAACACTGCTACACCACCAGCAAGTTTCGCTAGTCTTTCTTGAAGCTTTTCCTTGTCGTAATCAGAAGTAGTTGTTTCAATTTGAGCTTTAATTTGATTGGTTCTTGCAAGAATATCATCTTTATTTCCAGCACCATTAATTACTGTGGTATTGTCTTTGTCGATTTCAATTTTCTCACATGTACCAAGCATATCTATTGTAGTGTTTTCTAATTTAAACCCTCTTTCTTCTGATATCATTGTGCCACCTGTAAGAATAGCAATGTCTTCCAACATCGCTTTTCTTCTGTCACCAAAACCTGGGGCTTTAACAGCTGCAATTTTTAATGAACCTCTGATTTTGTTAACAACAAGTGTAGCAAGTGCTTCGCCATCAACATCTTCAGCAATAATTAAAAGTGGATTTCCAGATTGAGCAACAGGCTCAAGTACCGGAAGTAAATCTTTCATGTTGGAAATCTTCTTGTCGTAAATTAAGATGTGTGGATTTTCCAATTCAGCAATCATTTTATCTGCATTAGTAACAAAATAAGGAGATAAATATCCTCTGTCAAATTGCATACCCTCAACTGTTTTAACTTCAGTTTCAGTTCCTTTAGCTTCTTCAACAGTGATTACTCCATCATTGCCAACCACTTTCATTGCCTCAGCAATAAGAGATCCGATAGCTTCATCATTATTTGCAGAAATGGTAGCAACTTGTTTTATTTTATCGTTATCCGATCCAACTTCTTGAGATAGCTTTTTAAGCTCAGCAACAACTGTAGCTACAGCTTTATCAATACCTCTTTTAAGATCCATTGGGTTTGCTCCTGCGGCAACATTTTTCAGCCCTGCGTTAATAATTGCCTGAGCAAGAACTGTCGCAGTGGTGGTGCCATCACCAGCAATATCATTAGTTTTTGAAGCTACTTCTTTTACCATTTGAGCTCCCATATTTTCAACAGCATCAGCAAGTTCAATTTCTTTAGCTACAGTAACTCCATCTTTAGTTACTTGAGGAGCACCAAATTTTTTATCAATAACAACATTTCTTCCTTTTGGTCCTAATGTTGCTTTAACTGCGTTTGCAAGAGCATCAACACCTTTTTTTAGTCTATCTCTAGCATCAATTTCAAATACAATTTCTTTTGCCATTTTTTTTCTTTTTTTATTATTCTACAATTGCAAAAATGTCACTTTCCCTCATGATAAGGTAGTCGCTTCCATCAATTTTTATTTCAGTTCCGCTATATTGTCCATACAGCACAGTATCTCCAGCTTTCACTGTTAATGGTTCATCTTTTTTCCCATTTCCAGCAGCAATAATTTTACCTCTTTTGGGCTTTTCTTTAGCAGTATCTGGGATAATGATTCCCCCAGCAGTTTTTTCCTCAGCTGCTGCAGGCTCAATAATTACTCTGTCAGCAAGTGGTTTTACATTTATAGACATATTTTATAGTTTAATTTTTTATAACAAATGTTAACGTTTCACACTTGACACATACTGTGCCAACCGAAATAATGCGTTAAATTCAAGTCATTATGTCTTTACATAATAGTCTTAGTTATTGAAATGTCATAATCAAATGACACACTGACACTTAACTTAAAACATTAAGTAGTACTATTTTTCGTTCTGATTTGGTGTAGTGAAAGGAGTTAGTGTAGGGTTTTGCTCTGAAGTAGAAACATTTTCAATATTTGTGCCCTCAATAGCATCTGATCCACCAAAATTAATTGCTGTAATTAAACTTAGTACACCAATTGTACAGGCCAGAATCCAAGTAGCTTTTTCTATAGTTTCTGTAGATTGAGATACCCCACCAAGTTGATTAGCGTTTCCAAATGAAGAATCTAATCCTCCACCTTTTGAATTTTGAACTAGAACAATTAAGATCAATAAAATTGCTGCTAATATGGTTATTATCATTAATACTGCGTCCATCTTTTAATTTTTTACTTGTAATTACTTTTTTCCTGAATAAATCGTATTCGGCTTGCAAAGAAAGTATTTTTTTCTGGAAATTTCAACATCAATTTCTCATATATTTTTATGGCTTTAGGATAGTTGCCTTGTTTGACGTGGATTTCTGCTAATGTTTCAGTAACAAATTCTTCACTATCTATAAGACTTAGCTTAGCACTTTCAATAGGGGAGAAAAATGGAGTTTGCTGTTTTTCTTTTTTTCCTGATATAAAATTTTCTATAAGCTCCTCTTGGTTAAATGGTTGTTTTTTATTGTTTCCTGTTGGACTAAGCCAGCTAGTTAGAGGCATTAAATGATTAGAGAGGTCTATGTTTTCTTTTTCTAATTGAAGTGATTCGGAAGCTGAGTTGGTAGCAACTTCTTTTTGAATACTAAGATTGATTGCAGCTGAAACTATGTTTTTTTCAAGTTCTACCAATTGAGGGTCATCATCTTTAATTACTGGATTGGGGTTTTGAGGGTCAGTATCTTCAGTTATTACGGCCTTTATTTTTTCAATTAATGCAGGTCTATGAATGTATTTGTACAATACTTTTCTGTCGCATAGGCTAAAAGCAGCTTTTTCCAATTGACTGTGGTAGGCAATATCGTTAGATAAATGGTAGACTTTTGCTAGCAAAGCATTTAAGAGTCCAGAAAAGGGGTAATTATTGGCTAAACTTACTAACGATGAGAGCTGCTGATCAGTTATTTTCTCAGGTTGTGTTATTAACTCAGCTATATTTTTCTTAGTTATTCCTACCATTCTCCTCCAAATGCTTTATCAAAAATATCTTGGGTAAGCTGATAGTTCAAATTTTCAATTAAGGATTCTTCAATAGAACTAAAATCTTCCGTTGAGTTGTAATCAACAAATGCAGTTACTTTATGGTTAGAGAGTCCCAAACTATCATTGGTTGTAAAGTATTGGTCAACGTATACAGACATGGTTAACCTATTTTGAGCTGCAGTTTCTGTTCCAGCCTGTATATTTACTGGCGATATTTTATATTCTTTAATAGATCCAGAGAAAACTACATCTCCATTTTCAGCCACTAAGTCAAGTGAGGTCTGGGCTTGCATTAAATCTCTTAAACTTTCAGTAAACAAAGCACTAACAATTGAGCTAGCAAGAGAAGAGTTGTTTTCAAAGAAATCTATTTGAATAGATTTGGCAGGGATTTCTTTTTGATCTCCTTTTCCTGCTGGCTTAAGGCTAAACTGTGGAAGGGCACATCCTGTTACTAAAAGAAAAACTGCTATATGTGAAATAAAAGAGTTCAATTATTTTTGGATATCGTATTCTTTAATTTTTCTGTATAAGGTTCTTTCAGAAATGCCTAGTTCTAAAGCTGCATTTTTTCTTCTTCCGTTATGCTTATTTAACGCTTTTATTATTAATTCCTTTTCTCTTTCTTCAAGAGATAATGATTCTTCAATAACAACATTTTCTTGAATGGCTTCGGGATATTCAAAATTTTCAGTTTCATTTTTTTTTGAAGATATGTCAATATTATCGTAGGAAATATCTTGACTGGGCAATTCGTTGTTATCCATTTCTTTATTCAACTTTGTAATTATAGCCGTCTTTTCATTGTGAGAAAGTGAAGATTCATTTTTCATTAAATGAACAATGGTTTGCTTAACCTCATTGATGTCTTTTTTCATGTCAAAGAGAACTTTGTACAGTAGGTCTCTTTCAGAGAAATCAGAACTGCCTTTTCCACTCTGGTTATTTATTACCATTGGAAGGGTTGATCCTGATCCAGCAGAAGGTAAATATTTAATAAGTGTTGGACTATCAACAAGTCTTTCTTTTTCAATAACAGAAATTTGTTCAGTAATGTTTTTTAACTGTCGAATGTTACCAGGCCACCTGTAAGAATTTAAGGTAGTAACGGCATCTTCTGAAAGTCGAATTCCAGGCATTCTATATTTCTCTCCAAAATCAGCAGCAAATTTTCTAAATAGTAGATAAATGTCTTCTTGCCTCTCTCTCAGTGGAGGAAGAGTAATTGGAACAGTGTTAAGTCTGTAGTATAAATCCTCTCTAAATTTTCCTTTCTCAATTGCTTGTTGAATATTTTCGTTAGTAGCTGCAATAATTCTAACATTTGTTTTTTGAACTTTTGATGATCCAACTCGGATAAATTCTCCAGTTTCAAGTACTCTTAAAAGCCTTACCTGCGTTGTTAAGGGAAGTTCGGCAACTTCATCAAGGAAAATGGTGCCTCCATTAGCTACTTCAAAATAGCCTTTTCTGCTGTCTGTAGCACCTGTAAAAGCTCCTTTTTCATGCCCGAACAATTCCGAATCTATTGTTCCTTCCGGGATGGCTCCACAATTAACAGCTATATATTCACTGTGCTTTCTAGCACTGTAGCTATGAATAATCTGTGGCATATTTTCTTTACCAGTTCCACTTTCACCAGTAATTAAAACAGAAATATCAGTAGGGGCAACTTGTACAGCAACACTAAGTGCTCTGTCTAAAGCAGGGGTGTTACCAATAATTCCAAATCTATGTTTAACGGATTGTAGATTCATTAGTCAATAACTTTTCCAATTAACGTCCCCACGGTACAGCTTTCAATTAAAACATTCACATACTGACCAGGTTGTAAATCTTTTTTAGGAAAAACTACCATAGCGTTTTTAGTTGTTCTTCCACAGAGCATTTCCTTTGATTTTTTAGAGAAACCTTCAATTAAAACTTCGTAAGTTTTACCAATAGACTTCTGATTGCAAGAAAGAGAGTTTTTTTGCTGAATCTTGATTACATCTTGAAGCCTTTGCTTTTTAGTAATTAATGGCACATTGTCTTCATATTTTCGCTGTGCTAATGTTTTGGGTCTTTCTGAATAAAAGAACATATATGCATAGTCAAACTCTGCCCATTGCATTAGTGAAAGAGTTTCCTGATGCTCAAAATCAGTTTCATCGCAAAAGCCAGTTATTATATCTGTAGAAATAGCACAATCGGGTATAATATTTCTTATGGATTTTATTCTATCCATATACCATTCTCTAGTGTAACCTCTATTCATTCTTTTTAATACATCACTGTTTCCAGATTGAACAGGTAAATGAATATAATTACATATGTTTTTGTGTTTTGCCATAGAACGAATGACATCATCAGTCATATCTTTAGGATGAGAAGTAGAAAATCGTATTCTTAATTCAGGAGAAACTTCAGCTACTAGCTCAAGTAATTGTGCAAAATTTGTAGTGGGAATAGTAGCATCTTGAATATCTCCTTTTTTTGAAATATTCCATCTATAACTATCTACATTTTGTCCAAGAAGTGTTACTTCTTTATAGCCTTTATTTACCAAATCTTTTGCTTCAGCTACAATTGATAGTGGGTTTCTACTTCGTTCTCTTCCTCTAGTAAATGGAACTACACAAAAAGAACACATGTTGTCGCATCCCCTCATAATTGAAATAAATGCACTAACTCCGTTGTCTCCGAGTCGAACAGGACTTATATCTGCATAGGTTTCTTCTCTAGAAAGTAGAACGTTTACACTTTTTTGTCCACCCTCTACTTTTTGAATTAAAGATGGAAGGTCTCTGTAGGCATCTGGACCCACAACAAGATCTACTAATTTCTCTTGTTCAAGTAGAGATTCTTTCATTCTTTCAGCCATGCATCCTAAGACTCCAATTAATAGGTTAGGATTTTTCTTTTTAAGCTCATTAAAAGATCTTAATCTGTTTCTTACAGTTAGTTCAGCTTTTTCTCTTATAGAACAAGTGTTCAATAAAATTAAATCTGAGCTAAAGTAATCTCTAGTAGATTCAAAACCTTCTTTAGCTAAAATAGAAGCAACAATTTCACTATCAGAAAAATTCATCTGACAACCGTAACTTTCTAAATATAGTTTTCTTTTAGCTGTAATAGGGGTGTTGACAATGATAGCTTCACCCTGTCTTTTTTCGTCAATAATTTTTTCTCCAGTTAACATAAAACTTCTATGATGAACTGCAAATTTATCACAATTATTGTTTTATGACAAAATGTCATAGTTAATATTCGTTAATAAAATCAAAAAAATTAATTTTCTTATATTATATATAATATAAACTCTAGAGTTGAAAAAGTCTTTGCCAATATGTAAAAGAAATTTTATTTATTTGCATCATTCATTAGTTTGAAAATTCTTTTTGTATGAGTAGTAATCTTGTTATAGTAGAGTCGCCAGCCAAAGCGAAAACAATAGAAAATTACTTGGGTAATGATTATATTGTAAAATCAAGCTTTGGTCAAATTAGAGATTTGCCTTCAAAAGGCATCAATATTGATTTAGAGAATAATTTTAAACCTCTTTACAAGGTCTCTAAGGATAAACAAAAAATTGTTACAGAGCTTAAAGGGTTAGCCAAAAAAGCAGATATTGTATGGTTAGCTACTGATGAGGATCGAGAGGGTGAAGCTATTTCATGGCATCTAAAGGAGGCACTTTCTTTAAAGGATGATAAAACAAAGAGGATTACTTTTAATGAGATTACTAAAAAAGCAATTTTATCTGCTGTTAATAATCCTAGAGAAATCAATAAGGATTTAGTTGACGCTCAACAAGCAAGGAGAATATTAGATCGAATTGTTGGGTTCGAGCTATCCCCTGTACTATGGAGAAAGGTAAAACCTCAGCTTTCAGCTGGAAGAGTGCAGTCCGTTACTGTTCGACTAATTGTTGAAAAAGAGGTTGCTATTAAAGCATTTAGTTCTGTAACTACGTTTAAAGTTTCAGCAATTTTTGATTCTGAGGGAAATAAATTTAAAGCAGATGTTTCTAAATCATTTTCTTCAGAAAAAGAGGCCCATGATTTTTTACACAGCTGTTTAGATGCAGATTTCTTTGTTAAAGATGTTCAACAAAAACCAGCAGAAAAAAGTCCTTCTGCTCCTTTTACTACATCTACATTGCAACAGGAAGCAAGTAGAAAATTAGGATTTAATGTTTCTAAAACAATGTCTGTTGCTCAACGTTTGTATGAGTCGGGTAGAATTACTTACATGAGAACAGATTCAGTAAATTTTTCAGATTTTGCATTGAATGCTGCTGCTAGCGAGATATCATCTCAGTATGGTGAGCAGTTTTGCAATACCAGAAGGTATGCCACTAAAAACAAATCAGCTCAGGAAGCTCATGAAGCGATTCGTCCAACCAATTTTTCTGTTCACTCTGTTGGAGATTCATCTCCTGAGGATAAATTGTATCAGCTAATATGGAAAAGAGCCATTTCATCACAAATGTCTAATGCTAAAATAGAACGCACTAGGGCGACTATTGGAGCAAGTAATTGTAGTGAAGATTTTGTTGCTGTTGGTGAGGTTATAAAGTTTGAAGGGTTTTTAAAAGTTTATTTGGAAGGTAGTGATGACGATAATCAAAAAGAGGATATCGGTGTTTTGCCTCCTTTAAAAACAGGGGAGAATTTATCTACCCATAAGATCAAGGCTCATCAGCGATTTTCTAGACCTCCCGCTCGATACACTGAGGCTTCTTTGGTTAAAAAGTTAGAAGAATTAGGAATTGGTAGACCTTCAACCTATGCACCAACTATTAGAACCATACAGGATAGGGGATATGTTGAAAGAAAGTCTTTAGAAGGGGACTTTCGAGATGTAATTGTTTTAAACATAGAAAATGGTAGTATTGTCAAAAATGTTCTTCAGGAGAAGTATGCTGCAGATAAAGGGAAATTATTTCCTACTACGATAGGAGAGGTGGTAAACGATTTTTTGGTTGAGCACTTTGAAAAAATAATGAATTACAATTTTACGGCAAACATTGAAAAAGAATTGGATATGATTGCTCGTGGAGAGTTGGTATGGACCAATATGCTTGGTGAGTTTTACCAGCCTTTTCATACCAACATTGAGCATACTCTGGAAAACGCTCAAAGAGCAACTGGAGAGAGAGAACTAGGAACTGAACCTGAATCTGGAGAAAAAGTTATTGCCAGACTGGGAAGGTTTGGTCCAATGATTCAAATTGGTGAAGCATCAGAAGACGAGGCTAAAAAACCAAGGTTTGCCAGTTTATCACCTGGACAAAATATTGGTGATATTTCTTTAGAAGAGGCTTTAGAATTATTTAAATATCCTAAAAATCTTGGTCAGTATCTCTCAAAAGATGTTGTTTTGGCTCAAGGTAAATTTGGACCTTACCTTAAGTTTGATGGAATTAATGTTTCTATCCCCAAAGGGTTTTCTCTTGAAGCTGTTAATCTTGACAAGGCCATTGAGTTTATTGAAATCAAGAAAAAAGCGGATGCTCCATTCGATGAGTATGAAGGTTTTCCTGTCACTAAAGGAAAAGGACGTTTTGGTCCTTTTATTAAATGGAATGGTATTTTTATAAATGTTAATAAAAAATACGATTTTGATAATTTATCTCATAATGACGTTGTAGAATTAATTGAAGAAAAAAAACAAAAAGAGAGGGATAAGGTTATACACAATTGGGAACAAGAAGGTATTTCTGTTTTGAAAGCTAAGTGGGGGAGATTTAATATTATTAAAGGAAAACAAAAAATCGAATTACCTAAAACAACAGACGCTGCAGCGCTAACTCTTGATCAGGTCAAAGCGATGCTTTCAGAAAATTCAAAAAAGAAATCTAAGAAAAAATAAATCATGGAATTAGATATTTTTTTTAGTCCTATAGATGATATAAATATAGAAAAAGAGTCTATTTCAGAACATTTTACTTCCTATTTTAAAGATTCTTCTTTTCCTGATTGGGAAAGTGTTGATGTTGTTCTTTTTGGTGTTCGTGAATCCAGAAATTCTTCATTTAATAAAGGTTGTGATAATGGTCAAGGCCGTATTCGAAAAGCCCTATATCAGCTTAATTCAACAACACATTGCAAGGTTGCCGATTTGGGAGATATTATTCAGGGGAATTCCGTTGAGGATACTTACACTGCGGTCTCTGAAGTTGTTAAAGATTTGGTTTCTAAGGGTAAGTTTGTAATAATTTTAGGAGGTAGTCAGGATCTTACCTATGCCAATTATTTAGGTTACGAAAAGTTAGAGCAAACCGTTAATTTGGTTTCAATCGATAATAAAATTGATATTTCAGCAGATGAAAAAACGCACTTTAGTTGCGAAAGTTTTTTGAATAAAATTGTTCTTCATCAGCCCAATTATCTTTTCAATTTTAGTCAGCTTGGTTATCAGGGATATTATGCTAAAAAAAGCCAGCTTAAACTTTTAGAAGATTTGTATTTTGAATACCTGAGATTAGGAGAATTACAAGGGAATATAAGTCTTAGTGAGCCCTATCTTAGGAATGCAGATATATTATCTGTCGATTTAAAAGCTATTCGAAAATCTGAATTTGCATCAGCTAATAACTTAGGTCCAAATGGTTTTTTTGCAAATGAAATTTGTCAGCTAATGAATTATGCTGGAATGAGTGATAAACTCTCTAGTGTAGGTATTTACGAATACAATTCTGAGCTAGATAGTGATGGTTTAGGGGCTGAACTGGTAGCTCAAATGGTATTCTTTTTAATCAAAGGTTATTATCTAAGAAAGGGAGATTATCCATCAGCATTAAAATCTGATAATATTAAATATGTTGTTCATCATGATGAAATTGACCATAATCTAATTTTTTACAAAAGTCCAAAGAGCGACAGGTGGTGGTTAGAGGTACCTTATCCTCCAAGAAATGATTTTAAATTTGAGCGTCACCATTTGGTCCCTTGTAGTTATGAAGATTACCAAAATGCAATGAATGAAAACATTCCAGATATTTGGTGGAAGACCTATAGAAAATTAAATTAGATTTTTTATCTTATATTTACACTTGGAAAAATACATGTAATTTGTATTGTAAATTTAATTAAATTAGCACCTTTCAATACAAATTGGCTTTTCAGGCAATGTGTATTTTGAAAAATTAGATAAATGATTACCTTATGAAGAAAATATTAATAGCCTTAATTCTATTATTTGGAGCTCATAATATAAACGCTCAGCAAGATTATCAATTTACACATTACATGTTTGATAATCTTTCTTTTAATCCAGGATATGCTGGAATTACTCAAAGTATTTGTGGTACGGTCTTATTTAGGCAGCAGTGGGCTGGTTTTGATGGAAGTCCAACGACTGCACTCATTAACGTTCACGCTCCTGTTCAAGCACTAAGAGGAGGTATAGGTTTGTCTTATTTGAACGATCAGCTTGGTTTTGAAAAAAATAACATTGCTTGTTTAAGCTACTCTTATCACATGAGTGTTGGTGTTGGAGAATTGGGTATAGGACTAAGTGCTGGTATTATTCAGAAAAGCTTTGATGCTACTTGGATTACTCCAGATCAAGGAACTGCTTTTGTTCCTGCAGATGATAATTCTATTCCTATAAATAATGCTAGCGGTGTTGTTCCAGATTTTAATTTAGGCCTTTTCTATAAAACCAATCAATTGTTTTTAGGAGTTTCTACTACACATTTAGGTGGTTTTGAGATGGATGATTTAAATGTTAAAAACGTTCATCATTACTGGATTACTGGTGGTTATAATTACGATATTAATCCTGATTGGAGATTAAGACCAAGTTTATTAATTAAGTCTGATGCTGCTTCAACTATTATGGATTTAAATGTTAATGTTTTGTATAAAAGTATGATTTGGGCAGGAGCTACCTACAGATTAGGTGATGCTATTGCGCCAATGATGGGTTACCAACATTCTTTTGATGATGGTGCAACCTTAAGGATTGGTTATTCGTATGGAATTACTACATCTGATTTAGGAAACTACAATAATGGTACACACGATATTATGTTGAATTATTGTTTCAATCTTGACAAGCCCCCCGTTTTACAGAAATCAAAAAATCCGAGGTTTTTATAAAAATAAATGAAACTTTAAAAAATTAGCTTCGTTATAGCAATCGCCATGAGTCAAATACAGTTGTTACAATTAAATTGAATTGGCGCATAAAACTTTTAAAAAAAGGGAGCATGAAAAAGATATTATATTTAATAGCAATAGTTACTCTTTTCACCAGTTGTTCTGAAGGTAGCAGAGGTGAGTTAACAGGTGTTTATGGAAGACAGGTCTGGTATCACCCAGATCCATATGGAATGTTGTACATTCCAGCAGGTAGCTTTAATATGGGACAAAGTGATCAAGATGTTCCTATGGCTCACTATTCTAGAACTAAAACGGTTTCTCAGTCTGCTTTTTACATGGATCAGACCGAAATTTCCAATAACGAGTACAGACAGTTTGTTTTTTGGGTTAGAGATTCCATCGCAAGAAGAATTTTGGGAGCTGAATTCCCTGAAGACTTTATGGTTCCCACTTTTGATGATGAGCTAGAACAACAAGATGAGGATAAGTGGACTTTAAATTGGAACAAACGTTTTAGGTATTTATCTATGAATCCTGATAGGGGTGACAATGAAGAGTATGCTCCACTTCTTGCTAGTATGTATCTTAACCCTAGTGAGCGTTTCTATCAAAGAAAAGAAATAGACACAAGAAAATTAATGTTTGAATATTATTGGGTAGATCTTCAGGAAGCAGCTCGAAAAGGTAGGCCATTAATTAAAAGATTATCTAATGATGAGGCTGAATCAGATGAAGAGCATAGAGCAACACTTAAGAATCCTAATATGCCTTTCCCTGCGGAGCCAGGTCAAAATCAAGGTAGAGATTACGATTTAGGTTACAGGAACTCCAAAGGTCAAAACAATGCCATTAGAGGTCATGAAGATAGATCAAGGTTTATAATCAAGGAAGTTATTAATGTATACCCTGATACTTTATGTTGGATTCATGATTTTACATACAGTAATAATGTTGCTCACACCAATATGTATTTCTGGCATCCTGCATATGATGAGTATCCAGTTGTTGGTGTTACTTGGCAACAAGCCAATGCTTTTAATGTTTGGAGAACTCAATTGTTAAATAGTTATAGAGGTAGAAACTGGCAATCTTATGTTCAAGACTTTAGATTACCAACTGAAACAGAATGGGAATATGCTTCTAGAGGAGGGTTGGATTTAAATCCATATCCATGGGGAGGTCCTTATATAAGAAACTCGAGAGGTTGTTTCTTAGGTAACTTTAAGCCAATGCGTGGAAGATACATGGAAGATGGTGGTTTCCATACTGTGAAAGTAAATTCGTACCATCCTAACGATTATGGATTATACTGTATGTCGGGTAATGTTTCTGAGTGGTGTAGTACTGCTTATGATGAGTCGATTTACGAATACGGACACGATTTGAATACTGAATATACATACAACGCATTGGATCACGATCCTCCATCTATGAAACGAAAAGTTATTCGTGGAGGTTCTTGGAAAGATATTGGCTATTACCTGCAAACTGGAACTCGTTCCTATGAGTATCAAGATACTGCTAAATCATACATTGGATTTAGATGTGTGATGTCATATTTAGGTCGAGGTGGACCAAACAAAGAAGGTGATATATAATATTTCGTATAGCTTTAGCTATATATGTTTAACTTAAATAATAATTTAAAAATTTATAAAAATGAGTGGAGGTAACAGTTTTTTTGAGAGTAAGAAGTTTAAAAATGTAATGAAATACATCTATGGATGGGGAGCATCTATTGTTATTGTTGGTGCATTGTTTAAAATTTTGCACTGGCCTGGTGCTAATATCATGCTTATTGTTGGTTTGTTAACTGAAGCTGCTATATTCTTTGTTTCTGCTTTTGAACCTGTTCATGAAGATTTAGATTGGACCTTAGTTTACCCAGAATTAGCTCTTGGTCAT
This sequence comes from Crocinitomicaceae bacterium, assembly GCA_002716065.1. Lineage (GTDB taxonomy): Bacteria > Bacteroidota > Bacteroidia > Flavobacteriales_D > Parvicellaceae. Next base: position 29,066 of record PAZE01000031.1, read on the forward strand.
GCCGATGATGATATCCACTCGTTGCCTGAATCAGGCTCGTCTGATGAAACTATTGTAGAACAATTAGACAACATGCTTGCTGAATCTAAAATTGAACCTGAATTAATTGAAAGCTTAGGTGCTGGAATGAGAAACTTAAGTGATTCTGCCAATAAGTTAAACGATATAAGCTCTGCTTCTGAAGCTACTGAAGAATACGTTTCTAACTTAAAAGGTGCGTCTAGCAAGGTTGGAGAATTGAGCAGTGCATATGATGATGCTACTAACTCAATTGCAAGTAAAGCAGGTGAGTTAAGCAATGCTTATGAAACAGCTGCTAATTCAATTGCTGAAATAACCGCGGCAACATCCGGAGCTGATGGTGGATTTGGAGAGCAGTTGAACAAGGTCTCAGGCAATTTATCTGCTTTAAATAATGTATATGAAATGCAGCTTAAAGGTGCTACTGATCACCTTCAAGTTACCGAACAAATGTATTCTGGAATTAACGAATTAATGACTAACCTACATTCATCTTTAGATGATACTAAGAAGTACAAAGACACCATGAGTGAGCTTAGTGCTAACTTATCATCATTAAACACGGTATATGGAAATATGCTTTCTGCAATGAATGTTAACAGATCATAAACTGCCAAGTTGTATTAATTACTCGTTAAATTATTAATCTATAAAAAATTAAACTATGGGAGGCGGAGGTAAAGAGACACCAAGGCAAAAAATGATCGGAATGATGTATTTAGTACTTCTAGCATTATTGGCTATGAATGTATCTAAAGAAATTATTAATGCTTTTGTTATGTTGAACAACAAAATGGACAAAAGTATCACACAAGTTGAAAAAGGGAATAATTCTATTGAGCAAGATTTTCAAAATGCATTAACTACCTTAAATGCTGCTCAAAAGCCCAATCCTAAAGAGATTGAAAGGGTGCAAAAATTAATGGCCAAAAATGCTCAGGCTAGAAAACTAGTTCAAACTGCAGCTAATACTATTGTACAGTTACAAGAGCGAATGCTATTGGAAGCTGCCCAGGGGCCAGGATCTACTAGAGCTGATCTTGCTGGATTAATGGTTTCCGATGGTCATGGTGGAGAGCACCCTTTAGAATACATTAAAAAAGACGATAAAGGGTACTGGCATTTGCAGGATTTATCTCATTATGGAAAAAAAGATGAATACGATACACCTACAAGATTGTTTGTTGGTGATGATCATTCAATGACAACACCTGATGGTCAAGGAGTTTTAGATGCATTTCAAAATTTAAGAGATTCACTTTTAATTCTTGTTTCATCTCACGAAAGTAAGCCAGACAAAGACGGTAAAACTGTGATGTATGGATTCGATCCCTCTTTAATTGAAAGACCTGCTTTTAAATCAACTCCAGAAGAATTTAAAGAATTTGAGGATAAGATTGATGTGCTTTTGGATGAGCAAAAGAAAGCAAAAAAAATTGATAAGGAAGATGTTAAAGTATTAAGAGATATTATTGTTCGACTTACTCTTCCTGAAAAAACACTAAATCATGGCGAAGAGTATCCTTGGTTAGCTGGTATTTTTGATCATGCTCCAATTGTTGGTGCTGCTGCTGCAATGACTTCAATGAGAGGAGACTTTTTGGGAGTTGAAACTATTGTTTCTCAACATTTTGCAAAGGATATTAATGTGGTCCCTTTTGCTTTTAACAAGATTGAGCCATTGGCCTTTTCATCTACAAGTTATATTAATCAAGGAGATTCACTTACTTTAAAGGTTATGATTGCTGCCTATGATTCTTCCAAAACTACCGAACTAAAGTATTGGATGGACGATACTGTTCAGTACAGAACACCTGAGGCAGAAAGAGATACTTCTCAAATGATGCGTTTTACTAAAAAACCAACCGATTTTGGTAAGCAATTGAACATTTCTGGTTCTGTAGGTGATCACCTATTAACAGGTTTAATTGCTGTTGAATCTGCTACTGAAGGTAAAAAGTGGAAACCATTTAAATTCAACTACAGTGTAGGTGCTCCAAATGCAGCCGTTTCTGCTGCAGATTTACAGGTTCTTTACAGAGGTTGGAACAATAAAATTAAAGTTTCTGCTTCTGGTTATAACCCTGAAAGTGTTAAGGTTTCTTGTTCTGGATGTTCAATTTCAAGTGCTCCGGACAAAGATGGTAATTATACGGCCAAAGCTCCTTCAGGAAGGTCTAAGGAAGCGTTTATTACCGTTTCTGCTATTGACGATAACGGTAAATCAGTTGAGCTAGCTCGTGAAAGATTTAGAATTTTCCCTCTACCTAAACCAAGTGTTTATTTTGGTGGGAAATCTGGTGGAAACATGAAGAAGGTGGATGCTGTTCAAATTCCTAAATTAATTGCTCAGCTAGGTGAGAGTCCTCTTGATGTACCTTATGAGGTTGTTGAGTTTGTTATGCTTACAGTTAAAAATGGACAACCCATTCGTTTAAAATCTAAAGGAAATAGATTGACGGCTGCAATGAAAGAGTCCATCAAAAAAACTAACAAAGGGGGTAGCTTAACTTTTACAGGTGTTAAAGTAAAAAGATTACCAAATGGGAAACCGCAACCTTTGGATGCAGGTCTCGTATTAAGACTGATATAATTTTGCAAATTTGTCAATTATGAAAATATATAATAACATATTACTTGTTTTTTTAATGCTTGGATTGGGTGTTAATGCTCAGCTTCCTAGTCATTTAGAGTCCAATGTTTTGGATGGTGTATATGTACAAGAGCACGTTCCTACTAAACGTGTTGTTCAATACACCTATTTAAGAGAAGCAGATGTGATGTGGTCTAAAAGAATATGGAGAATAATTGACTTAAGAGAAAAACAAAATCATCAGCTGTATTACCCGCTTCAACCCATTTCAGATAGAATGGCACTTTGGGATGTTATTAGACAAGGTGTACTAAATGAAGGTTCTATTACTTGCTATGAGCTAGGGTTAGATTTAGATGATCAATTTAGGTATCCTATCAAACCGGCAAATGGAAACATTAATGATCCTGATTACAAGAAAAGATTAATGGAAAAATTTGGTAAGGCAACTTCATTTACCGTGAGAGATGAAGACGGTCTGCCGCTTACGGATGATGAGGGGAATGAAATTAAAAAGGATACTATTGAGCCTTATTTTGCTAAGGATATTATTCGATATGAAATTAAAGAGGATTGGTTTTTCGATAAGCAGCGTTCTGTAATGGATGTCAGAATAATTGGAATCTCGCCTATAGTATATTTTGTTAATCCTGAGTCACAAGAGGTAGAAGGTGCTGAAAACTTATTCTGGTTGTATTTTCCTGAGTGTAGGTATATGTTCCAAAACTACTTTGTGTACAACCCTCACAATGATGCACAGCGTATGAGCTTTGATGACTTTTTCTGGAAAAGAGAATTTTCCAGCTACATTAAAAAGGAAAGTAATGTTTACGATAGACAAGTTTATCCCAACTGGAAAGGGATAGATGCTCTATTGGAGTCTGAAAAAATTAAGGAAAAAATGTTTGATATTGAGCATGATGTTTGGCATTTTTAATCTAATCTAAATTAATTTAGAGCCCTCGAATTTCGAGGGCTTTTTTTATGTTACTACTCAATAATATATCGTTAAATTTTGGTGGCTATGACTTGTATAAAAATGTCACGCTTCAAATAAAGTCAAAAGACAAAATTGGTCTTACTGGAAAAAATGGTGCTGGAAAATCTACTTTAATGAAGTTGATACTAGGAATGGAAAGGCCATCATCTGGTGATATTTCTATTACCAAAGGATTTAAGCTCGGTTATTTGCCTCAAGAGCTAGATTATCATTCTTCAAGCACTATTTTTAATGAATTGGTTAATGCTAATAAGGAAGTAGTGTCTATAACCAATCGGTTGGATGAAATTAATCAGCAGCTTACCACTAGAACAGATTATGAGTCGGATTCATACTTGGCTATTTTGGATGAGCTTTCAGAACTTAATGAGCGGTTAATACAATTAGACGGTGATAATCTAAACAAAGAGGCTGAGATGCTTTTAAAAGGTCTTGGATTTGACCAAAATGAAATTAATTTACCTTACAATGAATTTTCTGGCGGATGGAAAATGCGTGTAGAAATTGCCAAGTTATTAATTCAACGTCCTGATGTACTTCTGCTTGATGAGCCTACAAATCATTTGGATATTGAATCCATTCAGTGGTTGGAAAAATATTTAAAATCATATTCTGGTATTATTTTACTTATTTCTCACGATAGACAATTTTTAGATAACATTACCAATAGAACAGTTGAGATATCAAAGTCTAAATTTTACGATTACAATTGCAATTATTCGAATTATTTAAGGCAAAGAGAGGAAGAGTTGTTGCAACAGATAGCAGCCAAAAAAAATCAGGAAAAATATGTTCAACACACCCAACAGCTAATTAATAAATTTAGGGCAAAGAAAAATAAAGCTTCTTTTGCTCAGTCGTTAATTAAAAAGCTAGATAAGCTTGAAGATATTGAAATAGATTCATTTGAGTCTGGTGGAATGAAATTTACTTTTCCTGAACCTATCCCTTCTGGAAAAGTAGCCTTAACAGTAAATAAATTAGCTAAAAATTACCCAGAAAAGGAAGTGTTAAAAAATATTGATTTTTCCATTTCTAGAGGTGATAAAATCTCCCTGGTTGGTAAAAACGGTACAGGAAAATCTACACTTATAAAATCTATCGTTAAAGATATTTCGTTTAATGGGGAGGTTATACATGGTCACAATATTAATGTAGGGTATTTTGCTCAGGATGAAACTACAAAGTTAGATCCCAATAAAACAGTTTTTCAAACGATTGATGATGTCGCAGTTGGTGAGATAAGAAAGAAAATTAGACAAATTTTAGGTTCTTTTTTGTTTAGTGGTGATGATGTGGAAAAAAAGGTTAAAGTGCTTTCTGGTGGGGAAAAAACACGATTATCTCTGTGTAAATTACTATTGGAGCCTTATAATTTTTTAATTCTTGATGAGCCTACCAATCATTTAGATATTGTTTCTAAAGAAATTTTAAAGGAAGCGTTAGAAAGATATACAGGAACATTAATGATTGTTTCTCACGATCGTGATTTTTTAGATGGATTAACAGATAAAGTCTTTTACATTAAAAATAAAGAGCTTAAAATTTATTACGAAGGCTTAAAACAATTCCTTGAAAGCTATTACACAGAAACGAACCAGATTAAAAAACAATCAGCGAAAAAAGAGGATAAATCTTCAAGTGTTAATTACAAGAAGCTGAGTAATCGATTAAAAACAATCGAACGTAAAATTGAAAGTTTAGAAGCTGAATTAATCCAAACCCAACAGTTTGTAAATGAAAATGCTTCAAATACCGATTTGGTACAGGAGAAATTTACGTTAATAAAAAAAGTAAAAAAAGATATTGAGAACAAATACGAAGAATGGGCTCAGGTGAGTAGTCTTCTAGAGAAGTAATTGTGTATTTTATTTTTTTAGAATACATTAGGGGGTGACTGAATTTTCCGATTATATCAATTTAGAAATGCCCTTTTTCTTTAAAGCTACATTTGAATTCAGTCTACTATTTCTTTTTCTTTTGTGTTTTATTCATTCCACTAATGTTTATGGTCTAAAGAGAACAGTAAGAGAATTTACTGCAGGTTTTTTTCTTACGGCTTGTTGTGAGTCAGTAGGAGTTCTTTCAGGTGCATATGTATATCCTGGGTATCATTTTTATTTGTTTTCCATTCCTATTGTTAATCCCGCTTCCTGGATATCTCTTGTTTATATTGTTATGGCCATAACAAATAGATTTTTTTTAAAGGAATCCTACTCAACTAATTTCTTGTTAAAAAGACTTTATAATGGTTCTTTACTAGTCTCTATTTTTGTTTTAGCTCTTGTGGATAGTTCATTGGCTTTAGTTATTGATTTGGTAATGGATCCTTTAGCTACTATATACAACTGGTGGATATGGGTAAACCCAGAAGATGTTAGAGTTGTTAATGGGGTGGTTGATAATTATAATTTTGATACGCTCACTCACTTAACTACTCCAGATAATCCAATAGCTGATTATTTTTCTAGTTTTTTTTATCAAGGTTACAGGTATCCAACTAGGTTATTTGGTATACCGTTAATTAATTTTATTGCTTGGTTTGTGTTTGTGTTTGTGTTTGCTTTTCAATTTCGTTGGGTAGAATCAAAATTAAATTGGTCGGAATTCAAAAAGACTATAGTCTTATGGGTTTTGATGCTTGTTGATGTCCCCTTTCTTTGTTATTTATTAATAACTCCAAATTTTTAAAATGAAAAAGTTCTTTAAAATAACCATAAAGCTCTTCAAAGAACATTTTCATGTTTTAGTATATTTTTATTTCTGGCTAGGAATTTTTATTGGTGGTTTGTTGGCCCCAAAAGATCGGGTTTTGTTACTTGATAGTGCTTTAATAACAGAAGGTTGGCATTTATCCGTATTAAGTTTACTGCTTGTTTTCCCTGTTTTTATATTTTATTATTTTAAAGTGTTCAAATCAAGAGATTAGATGAACATCATTCTATCTCTTTTTTGATGTTTTTAAGCGCCTTTTTTTGTAGTCCTCCCCAAAGAAGGTGAACAAAACTAAATGTTACCAAAAGGGTAAAAATATTTTTATTGTAAAAGCTGTATTTACTTGTTATTTGAGTTTGATGGTTAATTTTTTTTACCCAAATTTCTCCTTCAACTTTGGTAATAAAAAAAAAAGGATTGATTTTTAAACTCATTAAGCTCATATTTCCAGTACTTGTTATTTTCTTTTTCTATAATGGTTTCTTTACAGAATTCTTTGCCAAAACCTCTAAGTATTCTATAGCCCTTTTTTTCACCCCAATTTACTTCTTTAATTACTCCCTCAGATGCTGGTAAAGGACCATATCCTGTCATTATTTTTTTTACATCTAAATAGATAGGGGCTCTATATGCTATTGAAACCTCACAAGAAACACCAATTCTTTTTGTAGAACTTATTTTCATGTGTATAAATAAAACTATTAATGTAGATAAAAGTGACTAAATTTATTTGTAAAAATAAATAAAATTCATCAGATTTGTGTTCTTTATAAAATGAAAGAAAAAGAAAAAAATAAATTATTTGTTTCGGGTAAAGAATCCATTAGAATTTTTGAAAATGGTTTTTTAGAGTGGGTAACTACAACACATCATATTGTTCCATTTCTAATATTTATCCCTGTTATTGGTTATTTTGTTTGGGAAACAGTTGTTTTTACTCTTGCTGGACAAATTGAAAATTTATGGTATTTATTGCCATTGTTTTTGGCAGCAATTTTTTTATGGACTTTTATAGAATACTCAGGACACCGTTTTGTGTTCCATAGTAAACCCAAATCAGAATTTGGTAAAAAAATGCTCTATGTTATACACGGGGCACATCATGATTATCCTAACGACACCAAGAGGTTGGTTGTTCCTCCTTTGGTCTCAGTCACTGGTGGTATATTATTATACTGGATGTCTTACAGCATTTTTGGAAGATATTACTCCTCTCCATTTTTTGCTTCATTAGTTTCTGCTTATCTATTTTACGATTGGTTTCATTATGCTTCACATCATGTTCGTATAAAAAACAAATACATAAGAATGTTAATTAAGCATCATTTGGATCACCACTACAGAGATCCTGATAATGGCTACGGATTTACAACCAGAATGTGGGATATACTTTTAAATACGATGTTTAAAAGGTAGAAATTTCCTTGTTCATTAATTTAAACGCTGCCCACCTTCCACTCCTAATAGCTCCTTCTACAGTTGCACACGACAAATAATCGCCAGCAAAAACTAAGTTTCCATTTTGAGCATCTTTTATTTTATTGGCTAGTGAATATCTTCCAACTTGATGAAGAGGAATTGCATTTTCTCTATTGAAAATAGCTACCGGGATATAATCTGCAGGTAAGGATGGCTGAAAATCTTTTGCCATATCCCAAACTTTACTGAAAATTTCTTTTTCTTCAAGATTGTTTAATTGATTGGTGGAATGATCCATTATATAAACGCTGATTAGTTCTTTTCCTTTGGGAGCTTTTATAGAGTCAATTGCTTTTATTTTGTGAAGAACAATAGCTGCAATAGGGGTTTCCCATTTTCCACATGGATAATAATAGGCAAGAGATCCTTTGGTTTCTTTTTCATCTACAAGATAAGTAGCATGTAAATTAGTAACGTATTGTTGAGAATTAATAAAGTCTTTAATATAACTAGGAATTAAATTTTCAGGAAGTATTTTTTTTATTTGAGGTGTAGGACAGGCCATTACAATTCCATCATATAAACAAGAGGCTTCTTTAGTTGAGTTTTGGTATGTTACAAGGAATTTCGAATTATTTTTTTCTATTTTGGATACAGCAGAATTTAATTGAAGGCTACTGTTTTCAAGCAATTTCGAAGAAATACTAGCCATTCCATTTTTAAAAGTGTAAAATTTAGCATCTGCAGCTCTACCCTGGAGTACAGTAGTCATTGCTCTTGAAACATCTTCGCAAGAAAAATACCAAAAAGGCTCTACACCTGGCTTAATACAATATTCATATACATTTTCTGTTAAATAGTTTCTAGCCCAATTGGCAATAGACTCATCATCAATTGCAGCTAATTTTTTAGGATTAACCAAATCTAGTTTTCTTCTTTGAAGTGTTAAAAGAAGTGTTTTCCAGATCATGGTAGTTTTATCTTTAAAGGACAAAAAAGGTAGATTCCAGAATGTTTTAATATCGCCAAAAGCAAATTCAGCAAGAGTTTCTTTTTCTCTTAACCCAACCCTTCTTTTAAGTTCTAATACTTCATGATCAAGATTTAGCTCTTTTATAAGAGACAACAAAAGTGGATAGAAATTGGTGAAAAAACTTGCTCCTGTGTCAAATCTAGTTTCTCCATTGTCGAATACATGGGTTCTTCCACCAATGAAATTTTCTTTTTCGAAAACATCAACTTCATAACCATTATTGGTCAAGTAATAGGCAGCAGCTGATCCGGATGGACCAGCACCTATTACCGCTATTTTTTTTGTTTTATTCAAAGTTCTAGGAGAATAATTGTTGAAGCTTCATAGCAACACTAGGATCTCCTTTTACTTTCATTTTTCCTGCCATAAAAGCGCCCATGGGATTTAAATCACCAGAAAGCATAGCTTTGAAATCATCAAGGCTAACATCAACAGTGCAGTTGGCATCTTTGTCATCCGAGCTAACTTGATTAGCTTCACCAGTTCCGTCAATAACTATTTGGTTTTCACCAAAGTTTAATTTTAAAATTGAACCTAAAGGAGATGCACTTTTGGCTTTTTCACTCATGGTGTTCATTGTGTTTTCGTAACTCATAGTTGTATTGTTTTTTGATTGATTATTATTTTTATTGTTAATTGAATTAGTTGATTTTTTTGCTGAAGCTGATGATAGCTTACTTCCTTTATGGTTGTAGGATTTATCATCAATTATCATTTTTGCTATAATTTCACGCATTATTTCCGAGGTTCCGCCTCCTATAGTACCTATTCTACTATCTCTAAATAGTCGGGCAATTTTATATTCTTCCATGTATCCATACCCCCCAAAGAATTGCATGCATTGATACATTGCTTTATCTGAAAGTTCAGTTCCTAAAAGTTTGGCCATTGAACATTCTTTTACAGCGTATTCTCCATCATTGTGTAATCTACAGCAGTGATATACGAAATACTTTATACTTTCAATTTCAGCTGATAGCTGGGCAACACGATGTCGTAGAACTTGAAATTTATTAATAGGCCTGCCAAATGCTTCTCTCTCTGCCATATATTCAAGAGCGTAATCTAATGCCGATTCAGATCCTGCATATCCGCTTATAGCACCAGCAAGTCTTTCCAATTGCAATCCTCCCATTAAATAAAAGAATCCTTGATTTTCTTCTCCTAAGAGATTCTTTACAGGTACCTTAACATTGTCAAAAGCAAGTTCAGCGGTATCAGAAGCATGCCAGCCTAATTTTTTTAGTTTAGTGGCGGAAACACCTTCTGAGTTTCTATCAATTACCAGAAGACTAATTCCATCAAAACCAGCCTCAGGATTAGTTTTAACAACCGTTATTAGCACATCTCCATAAACTCCATTGGTAATAAATGTTTTGGACCCATTAACGATATAATGATCACCATTTTTAACGGCAGTTGTTCTAATATTTGCAACATCAGATCCAGCACCAGGCTCGGTTATAGCTATGGCACAAACCGCTTCACCGGAAATTGCTTTAGTGAGGTATTTTTCTTTAATGAAATCAGAGCCGTGCTTGAACAAATAAGGACTAGACATGTATTGTTGCACAGATAAAGTAGCCATGAACCCACCAGAAAAAACTTTAGATATTTCTTCAATAAAAACTACGGAGAAGAAAAAATCTACGTCTATACCACCATATTTTTCGGGATAATTAAGTCCAAGATATCCCATATCTCCAAATTTTTTAATTACATCTCTTGGGATTTTGCCTTGCTCTTCCCATGTGTCAATAAAAGGAGACACTTCTTTAGCTAAAAAATCTTTTAACCCTTGTCTGAACAACTCATGTTCTTCTGTAAAATAATAATTCTTCATTTTGTTTTAATTTATTGTGGAAGCTGAAATAATTTCACGCATTATTTCAGATGTACCACCTCCAATTGTTCCTAGCCTGCTATCTCTAAAGATTCTAGCAGCTTTATATTCTTCCATGTATCCATAGCCACCCAAAAATTGTAGTACCCTATAACTAACTTTATCCATCAATTCTGTTGATAGAAGCTTTGACATGGCACACTCTTTTTTTACTTGCTGACCATTTTTAAATGCTTTGCATATTTGATAGTTAAATGCTTTTTGGCATTCAATTTCAGCTGAAAGCTGAGCAATATGGTGTCTGATAACTTGAAATTTATTAATTGTTCGACCGAAAGCTTTTCTTTCTGCAATGTAGTTTAATGCATACTCAAGGGCATCTTCTGCAGCGGCAATCGATCCAATGGAAAGAACTAAACGTTCTAGTTCAAAACGCTGCATAATGTATAAAAAGCCCATGTTTTCTTTGCCAATAAGATTGGAAGCAGGAACTTTTACGTTATCAAATGAAAGCTCAGCAGTGTCTGATGCGTGCCAACCTAATTTTTTTAGCGGCCTAGCTTCCACACCTTTAGAATTGTGATCTATTAGTAGCATGCTTATGCCATCATATCCTTCTTTTCCGGTACGTACAGCAGCAACAATAAAATCTGAGTAAACCCCATTGGTAATAAAGGTTTTAGCTCCATTAACTATATAGAAGTCTCCTTTTTTAGCTGCTTTTGTTTTTAGTGATGCAACATCCGATCCTGAATGCGGCTCAGTAATGGCTAAACAGCCAACATATTCACCAGCAATTGCTTTTGTAAGGTATTTATCTTTTAATTGGTCACTTGCGTTTTTGTTGATGTGCTCCATGGCAAGGGTAGAGTGTGCAAGCAATGATGCTGCAGTACCTCCAGACTTACATTTGTTGAGTTCTTCAATAAGAATAACTAGGTAAAAAAGGTCCGTGTTTACTCCACCATATTTTTCATCCATACCCAAACCGAAAAATCCCATATCACCAAATTTTTTAAAAATACTTTTAGGTAATCTTCCGATTTCTTCCCAGGAATCAACATTTAAAAGGACTTCTTTTTGTAAGAAATCTTTCAATGATTTTCTGAAAAGTTGATGTTCGTTATGGAAATAGTAGCTGTCTTTCATTATAGAAAAAGATCTTTCATTAGTGTGTTTTTGGGATTAACAGCATAGTGATTAAAATCAGTTATTCCATCTTCAATTAGAACCTCTTCATCAATAAAGAAGTTTCCAGTACATTTTTTGCTGTCTCTTGTTAAAATTGAGAATGCAGCATCGGCCATTATTTCTGGTTTTCTACTTGCTTGCACAATAGCATCTCCACCAAGTAAATTTTGTATTGCTGCCGTAGCAATTGTTGTTTTTGGCCAAAGTGCATTCGCTGCTATTCCAGCAGATTTTAGCTCATTGGATTGACCTATAACTGTCATACTCATTCCGTATTTGCTCATGGTATAGGCTAAATGAGCACCAAACCATTTAGGATCCATATTTAATGGTGGAGATAAGGTAAGAATATGAGCGTTGTTTGATTTTTTTAAATGAGCTATACATGCTTTTGAAACTAAAAAAGTTCCTCTTACATTTATTTCATGCATCAAATCATACCTTTTCTGAGTGGTTTGTTCAATAGGAGTTAAGCTTATAGCGCTAGCATTATTTATGAGTATATCTATTCCACCAAAAGTTTTTATTGTTTGGTCAACAGCATTTTGAATTAATTCTTCATTTCTAATATCAACTACAACAGGTAATGCTTTTCCTCCTATTTGTTCTATTTCTTCAGCAGCAGAGTAAATTGTTCCAGCTAATTTTGGATGAGGGTCAGCTGTTTTGGCTGCTACAACAATATTGCAGCCTTCTTTTGCAAGCCGAAGCGCAATTGCTTTTCCAATTCCTCTACTACTTCCAGTAATAAAAGCTGTTTTGTTTTTTAATGTTCCCATTATAGTCGAATTATTTTTTTAAATAGATCATATATTTTTTCACTGTATGGAGGATAGATAAGTTTTAAGTTTCCCCATTTTCTTTTTACCACTCCTCTTTCATTAGAAAAGTCGATAAAGCTGTGTTTTCCATTTGACTTTCCTATTCCGCTGTTGTTAAACCCTCCAAAAGGTAAATTAGGGTTAACAGTTGTAACCATAAGTTCATTGATAGCACTTCCACCAGCGGAAGTATTGTTCATAAAATAAGTAATGTTCTTATTACTGTTACTCATAATATATAGCGCAAGAGGAGTGGGTAGTAAATGAATATAGTCGATTACTTCTTCCTTGTTCTCGTATTCAAAAACTGGAAGAACTGGTCCGAAAATTTCTTCCTGCATTATTTTCATTTCAAAAGAAACGTTCGTAAGAACAGTAGGAGGAATGAAGTTGTCTTCTTTTATTGAGCTACTAGAAATAACTTTTTGGGCTCCATTATTTACCGCATCATCAATTAGAGATAGTATTCTTAAATAATTTTTTTCATTTATTATTCTGCAATAATCCTTAGAGTTTTCAATTCCTTTATTATCAGAATTATAGAATTTATTTATTGTTTTTTCAAACTCTTTTAAAAAAGCTGCAGTTTTACTTTTATGAATAATTGCATAATCAGGGGCAATACAAGTTTGTCCACTATTTAAACACTTTCCCCAAGCTATTTTTTCTGCTGTAGATTTAATGTTGGCAGTTTCATCTATTATTACTGGAGATTTGCCTCCTAGTTCTAAAGTAAATGAGCTAAGATGCTCAGCTGCTGCTCTCATGATAATTTTCCCTACTGCAGGGCTGCCAGTAAAAAAGATATGATTGAATGGTTTTTTAAGAATTTTTGTTGCAACAGAAGCGTCACCTTCTAGTATAGCAACTTCATTTTCACTAAACAATTCGTTAATCATTAGTTTTAGTATTCCAGACGTGTTTTTGGAAATTTCAGAGGGTTTTATTAGCACTGCATTTCCTGCTGCAATTGCATAGATTAATGGAATTACAGTCAATTGAAATGGATAGTTCCAAGGTGATAGAATTAATACAGTTCCTTTTGGTTCATATTTTACGTAGGATGACATTCCTGCCATGGTTAATGGAGAAGGAACATGTTTGTCGAGCATCCAATCTTTAAGGTTTTTATATACGTTTTTTATGGTTAATACAATAGGAGTAATTTCAGTAGAGATAACTTCTTCGTTAGATTTTCTTAAGTCCTTAAATAGGGCTTGTGCAATAGAGTTGTGATTTTTTGGGTTTAGTATATAAGCTTCAATTTTTTTAATCTTAGCTATTCTTTCTTTTGATGAGGAATTTTTAAGTTGCTGAAGATTGTTTTTCTCTTTTAGAATAGAGAAAATTGAATCTATGGATGTTTGGGATATGTCTGAGTTCATTTTGTTTAGTTTTTCCATACTATAGAACAATTATCTTGGTGCCACTGTGAATAATTATTCATGTATTTCTCATCAATTTTATTTCTTTTAACTTTAAGAGTTGGAGTCAAAAGATTATTGTCTTCTGTCCAAGGTTCTTCAATAACTACTATAGTGGAAACTTTTTCAAAGTTGGCCAGAGATTGATTAACTTGGTTTAACAAGTTTTCAAATGTTGAGGTTATCTCTTGTTTGTCGGTTGCAACTCCACTTTCAGAAAGATTTATCAGTGCAATAGGTTGAGCAATTGATAGTCCAACAACGCAAACTTGTTCTATGAAATCATTTTTTGAAAATTTTGCTTCAATTGGATTAGGAGTTACGTATTTTCCTTTGTCTGTTTTAAATGCATCTTTAACTCTTCCAATAATATTGAGGTTGCCATCTTTATCTACAAATCCTTTATCTCCACTCAAATACCATCCATCTTTTAGTATTTCATTAGTTTTATCTTCTTCTTTGTAGTAACCAACCATTAGTTGGTCACTTTTGTAAATAACCTCACCTGATTGTTCGTCTATTTTAAATTCTACACCTGGAATTGCTTTTCCAACACCAACATCACTAATTTCTCCTAAAGGAGTTATGGTAACAGCTCCACAAGCTTCAGTTGCTCCAAAAACTTCTCTTAGATTAATGCCGAGTTTTCTATACCACTGTTTAAGGTGTTTGGGAGTAAGTGCAGCACCTGTAAGTACAATTTCAGCTCTGGAAAGTCCTAATGCTTTTTTTAGTTTCTTCTTGATTAATGATGAAACTATTGGGGTGCTTAGCAAGAGATTTAATTTCTTTTGAGAAATTTTAGCGAGTATTCCTGATTGGAATTTATTCCATATTCTAGGTACGGCAAAAAATACGGTAGGTTGTACATCTTGTAGATTCTTAATAAACGTGTCAATAGATTCTGCAAAGGCAATAGAACCCCCAGTAAAAATAGCGGCACCTTCAATGGCAATTCTTTCAGCAACATGATTTAACGGAAGAAAGGAAAGGAAAGAATGTTCTTTTAAAAAGTGGACTCCTAATGTGTTAAACTGTTTTTCATCTTTAAAAACTACTGCAATGCTCTTGTAGTTAAGCATGACCCCTTTAGGACTTCCTGTTGTTCCAGATGTAAATAAAATAGTCCATAAATCGTCTAATTTAGGGATGTGGCTTTCTTTAATGGGAGCTTGCTTTTGTACTATTTCATCCCATTCTATCCCAACTGGAATGGTAGCATTACCTTGATAATGTGGAAATTTAATTACCATTAATTTTTCATGAAGAGCTTCAGATTTATCCTCCCATGTGTCTAGTTTACCAACAAAAAGAAGTTTTATGTCACTTTTGAGAATTACTTCCTCTAATTGTGCTTTTGGTAAACTTGCATAAAAAGGAACAGAAACGAATCCCCCAATGGACATAGCTAAATCAGCAATTATCCAATGGTAACAGTTTTTTGACAATAAACCAATGTGATCTCCTTTTTGTAAACCAAGTGATCTTAGAGCAGCTACTAATTTTCTTGCTTCAAGACCTGCTTCCTTGTAGGAGAGTGTTTTCCAGGAATTTCCTTTAGGTTGTTTTAGAAACTCTCTATTAGGATCACTTTTTTCCCATTTGTAAAAGTATTCAAGATGATTGATGAGGCTATTGTTAGTAGTTTTTTCCATTTAGATAGTGTATGAATTTTGGTCAATAAAGTAGTTGGCGATTGCTCTTCTTGATTCTTTAAGATTTATTGCAGGAAGCTGGTAAAGTCGCTGTATTCCTTTTAGGTTGGAAATGGCTTGTTCTTGATTTGAGCAAGCAAAAACAACTTCTCTAGTTGATTTTAATAGAAGATCGGCTGTTTCAAACATGAG
Source organism: Crocinitomicaceae bacterium (assembly GCA_002716065.1). Taxonomy (GTDB): domain Bacteria; phylum Bacteroidota; class Bacteroidia; order Flavobacteriales_D; family Parvicellaceae. The sequence goes on from PAZE01000031.1 coordinate 44,973, forward strand.
TACATCAATCATGTTTTTTCTTATTGATGCGTTTTTTACATCTTTATGTTTAATAGTTCTTAGAAGGGTAGATTCAAATAAATATACCTGAATCATAATGTCTGCTAGGGACATTAATACCTCCTGTTGATGTTTTATTTTCTCTTGAAAATACTGCGCAGCAAGACCAGAACTTAAAAGGCTTGCTTTTTTAATATTTTCTAAAAATGAAATTGCTAAATCATATGTTCCAGGACCATTTTTCGGAGCAGTTAATAATCCTGATTGAAGTTCTTGAAAGCTGCTCATTGCTGCTTGCATAAAGGGAAGTTCTCCCTTCATAGCCTTACGAAGTAACATGGTTGGAATTAAAATTCTATTTATTTCATTAGTACCCTCATATATTCTATTCCCTCTTACATTTCTGTAATGAGTAGAAATTTCACTTTCAGCAGAAAATCCCATTCCTCCATGTATTTGTAAAGCTTCATCCACAATAAAAGATTCTGCTTCTGAACCATAAACTTTTGTTATGGCACATTCCATAGAATATTCTGCAACAGATTTAATTTTCGCCTCAAGTTTGTCAACTCCACTTTCAATTAGCTCATTGTAAAATTCATCTATTTGATGACCAGCTCTATTCCAACTACTTTCTAAAGCATATAGCTTACAACCCATAGCTGCAATTTTATGCTTAATCGCTCCAAAAGCAGCTATCTTTTCGCCAAATTGTTCTCTTTGGTTGGCATAATTTACTCCCAATTTAAAGGCTCTTTTGCCAATACCTGAATTGGCAACAGCAATTTTTATTCTTCCAGCATTAAGAGCATTCATGGCAATTTTAAATCCTTTATCTCTTTCCCCAAGAAGATTCTCTACAGGGACTTTAACGTTTTCAAAAAACACTTGTCTAGTGGATGATCCATGAATGCCAAGTTTTTTTTCTTCAGCACCTAGAGTAACTCCCCATTCTTTATGTACAATTAGGCAGGATAAGTTTTTGTCATTTTCAATTTTACAAAACACAAAAAACACATCAGCAAATCCAGAATTGGTAATCCACATTTTTTGTCCATTTACAATAAAATGTTTTTTGTCTTCAGAAAATACAGCTTTAGTTTTTCCTGAATTGGCATCAGATCCTGCCCCAGGTTCAGTTAAACAGTAGGAGCACTTTATTTTGGCACTTACAATGTCGTTTAGGTATTTTTCTTTTTGCGCTTCTGTTCCATACAGCAAAATGGGATATACTCCAAGACCTGTGTGTACACCAATAGCCTGGCTAAAAGCAAAGCTATCTGAAGCAATTTCCCCATAAGCAAGCTCAGTTTTCATATCGCAGTTCAATCCTCCATATTCTGTTGGAACCCCTATTCCATGGAATCCAAGCTCTCCCATTTTTTCAAGTATGTGTGGAGCTATGGTTGTCCCTTCTTTAGAGTCAAATTTTTCTTTAATAGGCTCAATTTCTTTATTTAGAAAATCCCTAATAGATGATCTGAACATATTTTGCTCTTCAGTATAGTCTTCTGGAGAAAATACATCTGAAGGATTAGTAGGTGACAGTAGGAATTCACCACCTTTTAGTATTGTTTTTTCTTTTACACTCATTCCATTTATTTTTTAGGGTTCATGAAAGATTTCATGACATTAACTAATCCCATTTTGTCGTAATTTAAATGTTGAGCACCATCAACATATAATGTTGTTCCTGTTGTGTATGAAGAAAGATCGCTTGCATAAAAACATACGGCATTGGAAACCTCCTCTTCTTTAGCGAATCGATGCATGGGTATCGCTTTTTTAGCTTCTTCAAACATGGCTTGAATTGGAGGTGGGTAAGTGTCAAGCCCTGAAGAATCTACTATTCCAGGGGCTACACAATTGATTCTTATATTGTAATCGCTCCATTCTTGTGCTAAAGTCTTAGTCATATTTTCTACACCTGCTCTAGCTGCTCCAGTGTGTATCATCCCCGGAAAACCTCGAAACATATCGGCAATAATGTTAACGATTATTCCTTTTTTTTGAGGAATGAAAAAAGTATTGGCCATTTCTCTTGTCATAAAGAAAGTTCCATTGAGGTTGTTATTGATTACTGCACTCCATCCTTTATCATTGATTGTTTCCGCTAAAGCTGGAAATTGTCCTCCAGCATTGTTGATTAAAATATCCAGACTTCCATAGGACTTCTTTATGTGCTCAGCTAAAATCTGGATTTTTTCAGTTTCTCTTATGTCACAGGCTAAATGGGTTATCTCTCCATATTCCTTTAATTTTTCCGCAGCTTTTTCAAGTAGCTCTTCCTTTCTAGAGGTTATAATTACTTTAGCCCCAAGAGATAAAAGTTGTTTAGAAATAGCATAACCAATTCCACTTCTTCCTCCAGTAACTAAGGCTATTTTATTGTTAAAAGTGTTTTTGTCAAACATGGTCAGATTCTTTTAAAGGGGTTTTTAGCATTTCTCTTGTTTCCTGTATTGTAGCAATTGATCTACCCATCATATTGGCAAGCTTAACACCCCAATCGACACATTCTCCATTAGATTTTGCCATTTCATTATTAGGTAAATAGAAGTTGTCTTCTAGTCCCACTCTAAAATTACCACCCATAGTACAAGCTACAGCAGCCATCTGCCATTGCTTTCTGCTAATGGCAATTACCTGCCAGAAGGCATCTTTTGGGACTTGCTCTATCTGATGAATTAGGTTTTGTGTTGTGGCTGGTATCCCCCCTAATACTCCCATAACAAGACTGTAGCAAGCATTGTCAGGCAAGAGCCCCATCTCTCTTAGTGGTTCAGCATTTCTAATGTGTCCCGTGTCAAAGCATTCCATTTCTGGAGTAACACCATTTTCATTCATTGTCTTTACTACCTCTATCATTGTGTCAAAAGAATTTTCAAAGACTCCATTCCAAAAAAATTGTTTGGTTTTTTTTGAGAAAATAGCATAATTCATGCTTCCCATATTAAAGGCTGCCATGTCTGGTTTTGTTGCAGGTAGATGTTTTACTCTATCTTTTGCAGTCATGCCAATTGCTCCTGTTGAATAATTAATGATCACATCCGGACAACGCTTTCTTACTTGCTCATGGATTTGTTCAAAAACCTCAGTCCTCCAACTGGGGGCTCCGTCATCTTCACGAGCATGAATGTGTACTATACTGGCTCCTGCATCTACTGCTCTTTTGGCTTCCTCTCCAAGCTCTTTAGGAGTGAAAGGAATATAAGGGCAGTGGCTTCTATTGGTTGCTGCTCCAGTTAATGCTGCTGATAAGATTAATTTTTTTTGTCCCATAGTTTTTTATTCACCAGTCCATATTGGTTTTCTTTTTTCTTTAAATGCGCTGATTCCTTCTTGTCCATCTTTGGTCATAATGGTTTTTTGAAGCATCTGCATTAAATATTCATGCTGTCCCTGCTTTTTAGTTATTTTTTCATAAGCTTCTAATCCAAAACGAATTGCAGAAGGGGAGTTTTCTTTAAGATCTTCTATTAATGAGTTTACAGTTTCATCTACTTTCTCTTTAGTAGTGAGATTAGTTATTAACCCAAGCTCATAGGCTTCTTGAGCAGGTAGGTTATATCCTCTTATACACCAGTCTATTACTTTTCTAGCAGGCATAATGTTAATAAGTGTAGCCATAACTTGAAAAGGAAAGATTCCTTTTTTTACTTCAGGAAGACCTAGCTTTATTTCTTTATGAGCAACTACATATGTGCTGCCAGCTAAGAAGAAAAAACCTCCTGCATACACATCACCATTTACTTTAGCAATCACGGGTTTGTGAACAGAACTAAATAATTCTCCAATTAACAATTGATTTTTTGGTGCAGGAATGGAAGAATTAAATTCACCAGTCATACCCATGAAAGCTTTTAAATCTGCCCCTGCACAGAAAACATTTCCTTTGGCTTGAATAACAACTGCCCATATTGAATTTTCTATGTGTGCATAATTCAAGGCAAAAGCCAATTCGTTAATCATGTGTGGGTGGATCGCATTTTTCTTTTCTTCTCTGTTAAGTGTAAGGGTTAACACATGATCTTTTTCCAAACATGTGATAAATGCAAATGTTTCTGAGTGAATATTTTGTAACTGTTCTTTACTATAGTGATCCATTTGGGCTTTTTAGTTTGATTAGTAAATGTCCAGCTTCAATATTGTCTCCCACAGAAGCGAAAACTTCTTCAACTGTACCGTCTTGATCGGCTAATATGGTATTTTCCATTTTCATGGATGATAAAACAACTAGTCCTTCACCTGATTTTATTTTATCTCCTTCTTTTACCAATAATTTGATTACTTGAGATGGCATTGGAGATTCGTAGGTTCCTTTTTGTTTTTCTTTTTTTATTTCAGGAAACCGTTCTTGTTGGTTAAGCACTGTATTTCCAGTAGTTTCATTATTTATAAAAAAAGTGGTGCCATTTTTAATGATGCTAAATTCATGTTGAATACCATTGATTTCAATTTGTATTCTGTTCTGACTGCTACTAACAATCTGCGCTTTGTAAGAACAGTCGTTAATAGTGAAGTCAAAATTACTTTTTACACATCTATATGTAACTTTAATAGAATCCTCTTTGTATAGGAAGGTTTCAGCTTGTGGAATATAGAAGTTGCTTCTCCATCCAGATGGAATCGAATTAAGAAGTGTTCTTTTGTCTTCTCTTTTTTGCCAGTCGAATAATACAGCTGATAAAGCAGCTAAATTTTGCTTTTCAGTAGCTTTGTTTTCATTGATTAATGCTGGATTTTCGTCAATAAAATGGGTATTGTATTTTCCATTTTCAAAGTCAGTATTCTTACAGATGTTTAATAAGAAATCCTGATTGGTAGTAATCCCCAAACAGTTCATGTTACTAAGTACATATTTTAATTTCCTTTGCGCACTTTCACGGTCTTTATCATGTATGATTATTTTAGCAATCATAGGATCGTAGTGAATGGTAATGGCAGAACCTGATTCAATTGATGATTCTATTCTTAAGCCATCAATTTTTGGCATATCGAATTGAAAAATAGTACCAGTTACTGGTAGAAAGTTATTGGAAGGGTCCTCGGCATATAGTCTTGCTTCTATTGCATAACCGTTTACTTTTATGTCTTTCTGTTGATGTTTTAATGCTATACCTTGCGAAGATTCAATTTGCATTTGAACAAGATCTAAACCTGTAACTTCTTCTGTAACAGGGTGCTCGACTTGAAGTCGAGTGTTTACCTCCAAAAAGTAGTAATCCTTAGAATTATCATCATAAATAAATTCAACAGTACCCGCATTATCGTAGTTAAGTGCCTTAGCTGCATTTACAGCTGAATCACCCATCTTTTTTCTTAATTTTTCACTCATAATAGGAGAGGGGCTTTCTTCTATTACTTTTTGGTGTCTTCTTTGAATCGTACATTCTCTCTCTAAAAGATGAATGGCATTACCATGCTGATCACCAAAGATTTGAAATTCAATATGTCTTCCAGAAGAAATGTATTTTTCTACAATCATTTCATCGTCTCCAAAAGCATTTTTGGCCTCTCTTTTGGCAGATGCTATGGCATTGTCCAATTCTTTCTTGTTGTTGACCACTCTCATACCTTTACCACCTCCACCAGCTGTTGCTTTTAACAACACTGGAAACCCTATTTTTTCTGCTTCTTTTTTTAGTTTTTCATTGCTTTGATCTTTGCCTTGATAGCCAGGAATGATTGGTACATTGTGTTTAGCCATTAGGGATTTGGCTTTTGATTTTGAGCCCATTAATTCAATGGCTTTTGAGTTGGGGCCAATAAAAATGATTTTATTTTTAACGCAAAGTTTAGCAAAAGTTGCGTTTTCAGATAAAAATCCATATCCAGGATGAATAGCATCAGCTTGAACTCTTTTTGCTGCATCTATGATTTTGTTTTGATCTAGGTAGGAATCACTTGGATTATTGTTCCCGATAAAAACAGCACTATCTGCTTCCTTTACAAAAGGAGCATATTTATCTGCAGTTGAATAAACAGCAATAGATCTTATGCCCATTAATCGGCAGGTTCTTATTACTCTTGAAGCAATTTCTCCTCTGTTAGCAATTAGTATGGAATCTATTTTTTTCATTACATTCTCCAGACGCCAAAACTGTCTGCGCCTTTTATCTTTTGATTGTACAATACGGCTAAAGCAAAGCCTAGATAATTTCTTGTTTCTCTTGGATCGATTACTCCATCATCCCATAGCTCAGAAGTTGAATGCCATGAAGAAGCTTTGGATTCTGCTTCGCTTATTAGCATTGCTTTAATCATGTTGCCTTGCTCTTGGTCATATTCTTCTCCTCTTGCTTTTGCAGAAGCTCTTTGAATAATCTCCATCACCCCAGAAAGTTGTTCCGATCCCATAACACCAATCTTAGCATTTGGGTAAGTAAATAGAAAATTAGGGTCGTACGATCTTCCGTTCATTCCGTAATTACCTGCTCCAAAAGAAGAACCAATCATTAGGGTAATAGAAGGAACTTCACTGTTGGATACTGCATTGATCAGTTTGGCTCCGTTTTTAATGATTCCTCCTTCTTCATATTCTTTACCCACCATATATCCAGTAGTGTTTTGTAAAAAAATTAAAGGAATATCGTTTTTATTGGAAAGCTGAATAAAATGGGCCGCTTTGTTAGCAGAATCAGAAAAGATAACTCCATTGTTTCCTAGTATTCCAACAGGGTATCCGTGAATTTTAGTCCAGCCACATACCATAGTTTTGCCGAATTCAGGTTTGAATTCAGAAAATTCAGATCCATCCGTAACTCTCATAATCAGCTCTCTAACATCCATAGGTGTTTTAACATCTGCAGGTACTACACCTAAAATCTCTTCGGGATTGAATAATGGTGGTTTAATCTGTTTTTCAGCAGATTGATGTGGTTTTTCAACTTTAATGAACTCCATTATTTCTCTTGCCATTCTAATGCCATCGAATTCGTCTTCTGCTAAATAATCTGAAACTCCAGAAACTCGGCTGTGCATTTGAGCACCTCCCAATTCTTCTTCTGTTGAAACTTCATTAGTTGCCATTTTTACCAATGGAGGTCCTGCGAGGAATACTTTTGCTGCGTTCTTTTGAAAGATGGCATAGTCAGACATTCCAGGAACATAAGCACCTCCTGCAGTAGCATTTCCAAAAACTACAGAAATGGTAGTAAGTCCCATTTTAGATCTTCTTGTAATTTCTCTAAATGCTTCGCCTCCATAGTTGAAGATCTTTGCCTGATCTGGAAGATTGGCACCTCCACTTTCTACAAGATTAATAGTGGGTAATTTATTCTCTCTCGTAATCTGACTTACTCTAAGCCCCTTAAATACGGTAGCATAATCAACAGATCCACCTTTTCTAGTACCCACATTAGAATTAATCATACAGAGTTTTCCTTGGACAAGACCTATTCCAGAAACATTGGTTCCTCCGGCTCCAAAACCTCCTTTTTTTTCCATTCCAGCTAAAGGAAGTAATTCTAGAAAAGGGCTGTCTTTGTCTAAAACATATTCGATTCGCTCTCTAGCAAGCATTTTACCTCTTTTTCTTGCTTTTTCTATATGCTTTTCTTTTCCTTGAAATCGAGCTTCATGCAAATGTTTTTCTAGTTTTTCAACCAGTTTTAACATTTCAGAAGCATTTTCGGCAAAGGCTTCGCTATTGGCGTTGATATTTGATTTTAGCTTTTTCAATGTGCCAACAATTAAAATGAGATGTAGTTAGAAAGGTTTACTTCAAAAGGCTTACTGATTTCATTGAAATAATCTTCACCAAAGAATTTTTTGAACGATTGCATTCCTTTGTCTGTAAAATGTGGAATCATAAGGCTCCAAATGATTTTCTCTCCATCTTTAATGGATATTTCATTACATACGTTTTCTTTTGAATTCCAATAAAATGCAATTAACCATGTTAAAAAGGCAATGTTGTTATAGGTTCCGGGAAACTGTTCTTCTTTTACATTTCCTATGCTTATTGAAAATGCAATACCAGCTTTAATATCATTTATAAAATGGCTGGTCATTTCTTTGAATTTTTTTCTTAGCATTTGATTATTCAGCACATGGGGGTCTTGAAAAATAAATGAATACTGCTTTTGAAATTTAAAATACAATTGTACTTCGTTATGTAGGTTTTCAAAAGAAGGTAGCTGTCTAGACTTAGCTCTTTCTTTCTCTATTTTATCCCACATTTGGTCAGATATTCCTTTTAGAAGACTCTCTTTATCTTTAAAATGATAGGTTAGATTTCCTCTACTTATTCCTAATGTGTTTGCGAGCTCAAATAAATTAACTGCACTAAATCCTGACTTGTTAAAGGCTTTGGTGGCCTCATTCATTATTTTTTCTCTTGTTTTCACTGATTGTGAGGTTTAATAAATTTCGGGTAAAGTTATTAATAAAAAATTAATTAGTCAAAATTAACTAATTTATTTTAACGATTTTAACATGCGTTCAAGAAAAAGACAAGAAAATGAAGAATTAGGGCATAAAAAAAGCCGGAAGATATCCGGCTTTTTAGTCTAGTTGCGGAGGCAGGACTCGAACCTGCGACCTTTGGGTTATGAGCCCAACGAGCTACCAACTGCTCCACCCCGCACTGCAAATGTAATTTTTGTTTTTAACTTTGCAAACTAAATTTGAAAAATGTCGCATAAAGCAGGGTTTGTTAATATTATTGGAAGTCCAAATGTTGGAAAGTCTACACTTATGAATAAGCTAGTAGGAGAAAAGCTTTCAATCATTACTTCAAAGATGCAAACTACGCGCCATCGAATTCTTGGAATTGTAAATGATGATAATTATCAAATTGTTTTCTCAGATACACCAGGAATTATAGATCCAGGATATAAGCTGCATGAGAACATGATGAAGTTTGTCGCTGAAGCTATTAAGGATGCTGATGTGCTAATTGTAATGACAGATATCTATGAATCTATTGATAAACTTAAAGATAGAATTGAGAAGTTGGCGCATTTAGAAATTCCAGTTTTGGTACTCATTAATAAGATAGACCAGTCCGATGCTGAAAAATTAGTTGAGCAAGTAGAATCTTGGAAAAAGTTACTTCCAAAAGCAGAGATTCTTCCTATTTCAGCTCTTCATAACCTTGGAGCCGATTTTATTCTTCCTAGAATTATTGAGCTTTTGCCTGATTCACCACCCTATTTTGGCAAAGATGAACTCACCAATAGAAATACTCGATTTTTCATCTCTGAAATTATTAGAGAGAAAATATTATTGCAATTTAAAAAGGAAGTGCCTTATTCTTGTGAGGTGGTAGTTGAAGAGTATAAAGAAGATGAAGCTATTGTTAGAATTAGAGCAAATATTATTGTTTCAAGAGCTACCCAAAAAGGAATATTAATCGGACATAAAGGGGACAAAATCAAAAAATTGGGTATAGATTCAAGAAAGGATATTGAGAAGTTTGTTGACAACAAGGTCCATTTAGAGTTGTTTGTTAAGGTCGATAAAGACTGGAGAAATAAAGAAGATAAACTAAAGAAATACGGATATTAACTATAAATTTGCCACCCATAAAAATTTAACCTTAACAAATTGAGTAATATAGTTGCCATAGTAGGACGACCCAATGTCGGAAAATCTACACTTTTTAATAGATTAGTGGGGGCTAGAAAGGCCATTGTGAAAGAGGTAAGTGGCGTCACTAGAGATAGACATTATGGAAAATCTAATTGGAATGGCAAGGATTTTTCCGTAATTGATACCGGAGGATATGTTACTGGATCTGATGATATTTTTGAAGGAGAAATACGAAGGCAAGTAGAAATTGCTATTGATGAGGCTAATGTTATTCTTTTTATGGTAGATGTTGAAACTGGGGTTACTGATTTAGATCAAGCAGTAGCATCTGTACTTCGAAAATCTGTAAAGCCTGTTTTGGTTGTTGCCAATAAAGTAGACAACAATGATCGTTTAAACGATATATATGAGTTTTACAATTTTGGCTTAGAAGAGGTTTTTGGAATTAGCTCTATTAATGGTGCAGGTACAGGCGATCTATTAGATGCAATGGTAACCAAATTTTCTGATGATGAACCTTCTGAAGATTTGGGGCTACCTAGGATAGCAATTGTTGGAAAACCAAATGTTGGAAAATCTTCACTCACCAATGCTTTACTAGGAAAAGAAAGAAATATTGTAACTGATATTTCAGGAACAACTAGAGATTCTATTGACACAAGATACAATGCTTTTGGTTTTGATATGGTGCTAGTAGATACTGCTGGAATTAGAAAGAAAAGCAAAGTCCATGAAGATATAGAGTTTTACTCTGTAATGCGAGCAATACGAACTATTGAAGATTGTGATGTTTGTCTATTTATGATTGATTGGGACTGAGCCTGTGCAAAATCAGGATATGAGCATTTTTTCTGTTATTGAAAAAAATAAAAAAGGCGTTGTTTTGTTGGTTAACAAATGGGATTTAATTGATAAAGACACCTCATCTACTCGAAAATATGAAGAGTCTATAAGAGAGCGAATGGCTCCATTTACTGATTTACCTATAGTTTTTATTTCTGCATTAAATAAACAACGAATACATAAAGCTCTTGAAACAGCAATGGAAGTTTATGAAAATAGAACTCAAAAAATACCTACCTCTAAAATAAATGAGGTGATGCTGGAAGCTATTCAAAAAAATCCACCTCCTTCATACAAGGGTAAATACATAAAAATCAAGTATGTAACTCAGCTACCAACACATTCTCCATCTTTTGCTTTTTTCTGTAACCTCCCTCAGTATATAAAAGATCCATATAAGCGATATATAGAAAATCAACTACGGGATGCATTCAACTTTAATGGTGTTCCTATTCGTATTTTCTTTAGAAAGAAATAAAAAAAAGCTACACATTAATGTAGCTTTTAGTAAAATAGATAAATAAAATTCTTATTTATAACCCAAATGCAGTTTTAACTTTTTCTGTATAGTTCAGCTCTTCCCAAGGGAATAGTTTAACACTTACCTTTTGAGTTTTTCCTGCAGCATCTTTAAATTCCTTCTCTACCTCTTTACATTCTCTTCCCATGTGCCCGTATGCAGCTGTTTCTGAATAGATAGGAGTTCTTAGGTTAAAACGGCTCTCAATAGCGTAAGGACGCATGTCAAAGATGTCTTCAAGCTTTCTAGCGATTGCCCCATCAGATAGGTCTACTTTAGATGTACCATAGGTGTCTATATATAACCCCATTGGTTTGGCAACACCAATAGCATAGGCTACCTGAACAAGTACTTCATCACATAATCCAGCAGCAACAACATTTTTTGCAATGTGTCTAGTAGCATATGCAGCAGAGCGGTCTACTTTACTTGGGTCTTTACCAGAAAAAGCACCACCACCGTGAGCTCCTTTTCCACCGTAGGTATCAACAATAATTTTTCTTCCTGTTAATCCAGTATCTCCATGTGGTCCTCCAATAACAAAAATTCCAGTAGGATTTACGTGGTAAGTAATTTGGTCGTTAAATAAGCCCTGGATGTGAGTAGGTAACTTAGCTTTAACTCTAGGGATTAATATGTTAATAACATCAGCTTTAATCTTATCTAGCATTTGCTGCTCACCAGCAAAATCATCATGTTGGGTAGAAATAACAATTGCATCAATTCGAACAGGTTTATTGTCGTCAGAATATTCAATTGTTACCTGAGATTTAGAATCAGGTCTTAAATAAGTAATTTCATTGTTTTCTCTTCTTAGAGCAGCAAGCTCTTTTAATAGTAGGTGAGAAATTTCTAATGGTAAAGGCATGAAACTTTCTGTTTCATTGGTAGCGTAACCAAACATCATTCCTTGGTCTCCTGCACCTTGCTCTTCTTTTACTTGTCTTTCAACACCTTGATTAATATCTGGAGATTGTTCATGAATAGCGGAAAAAACTCCACATGAGTTTCCATCAAACATGTATTCACTTTTGGTGTAGCCAATTTTATTGATTACATCTCTTGCAATCTTTTGAACATCTAAGTAGGTAGTAGATTTTACTTCTCCAGCTAATACAACCTGACCGGTAGTTACAAGGGTCTCACAAGCAACTTTAGATTCAGGGTCAAAAGCAAGAAAATTATCTATTAATGCATCTGAAATTTGATCGGCAACTTTATCAGGATGACCTTCTGATACCGATTCTGAAGTAAATAAATATGACATTCTAGTTCAGTTTAAATAAAAAATAATCAGGATAACTGTTTGGAGAGTTGCAAGGGATTAAATTTTAGCTTTTTTAATGTGGTTGCAAGCAATCAAATCAGTCCACCTGTATCGATCGCAAATGTAGGAAATAAAGTGAGTTTAGAAATAATTAGTTGGTTAATTTTTTAAAAATATCTTCTAATTTATCTTCTTCCTTTTTAAGAGTAAGAATTAAGAGTTCTTTTTTTGCTGCAAATTTTGCAATTGTACTTCTTAAATCATTTGAGGAAGAAGATTCTATAAGCCATGAGGTTTTATCAATAGACTTAACTCTTGAAACACCATTGATCATTTCCAACTCTTTTTTAGCGATTTCTTTATCAAATTCTACATGAATAAGCTCAGTGGCTTTATTTTTTTCTTGAATGGTAGAAACCCCATCGTCAGCAACAATTTTACCATCTTTAATAATAATAACACGATCGCAGATGGCTTCTACTTCTTGCATTATATGGGTAGAAAGCAATACAGTTTTTTCTTTACCAAATTCTTTAATTAATTTTCGTATTTCTACCAATTGGTTAGGATCTAATCCACTTGTGGGTTCATCTAAAATTAAGACTTCTGGATTATGCATCATAGCTTGCGCTAGGCCAATTCGCTGCTTATACCCTTTAGAAAGCATTTCAATTTTTTTATGCTGCTCTTTTTCTAATCCAACCAGCTTAATAATTTCACTAACCCTTTCGGCTTTATTTTTTATTTCATGAATTGAAGCAATAAATAAAAGAAACTCTTTAACATGCATTTCCATATATAATGGATTGTGTTCAGGAAGGTAACCTACTTTCTTTTTTACTTCAAGTGGATTTTCATTTACGTTAATTCCACAAACAGTGGTTTCTCCACTTGTGGAGGGAATAAAACAGCTAATGATTTTCATAGTGGTTGTTTTTCCAGCGCCATTTGGACCAAGAAAACCAACAATTTCACCACTTTTTATTTCAAAAGAAACATTATCTATCGCTTTTTGTCCATTATAGATTTTAGTGATATTTTTAACAGAAAGAGCCATTTTATTTAGTTACTTGCATTGATAATATTCTACGAAGTTAACTTTATGAATGAAATAAAAGAAAAAACCCATCATTAATGGATTTAATTAAGGGCATAGTTTATCGATCTACTGGAAGTTGGTATACCGTTAAGTCTGACCAAGGAAAATTTTTCGAAGCTAGAATTAAAGGTAAGTTTAGAAATAAAGACATAAAAACAACAAATCCAATAGCTGTTGGGGATCTTGTTTCATTTTCCATAAAAGAGGATGGTAAGGGATGGATAGAAGAGATTCATCCAAGAAAAAATTACATGATTCGTAAATCTGTAAACCTCTCTAAAGAGGCACATATTATTGGGTCTAATATTGATTTATGCGTACTTGTTGTTACTGTTTCTAATCCTGTAACTTCCACTGGTTTTATTGATCGTTTTACGGTAACTGCTGGGGCATATGACATTCCAATTTTATTGGTTTTTAATAAGCTGGATATATATGGTCTTGAAGATAAGCAACTATTGGAAGAATATATTGCTGTGTATGAGAAAGCTGGATACGACTGTTTAGTTACTTCTGCAGCCAAAAATATTGCAGTAGATAAGCTTAAAAATAAGCTTGAAAGTAAAACAGTGCTATTTTCTGGACATAGTGGTGCGGGTAAATCTTCATTGATAAATGCCATGAATCCTTCTCTAGATTTGCCAACTGGAGAGCTATCAGAAGCTCACCTAAAAGGTAAACATACTACTACTTTTGCAGAAATGTTTGATTTGTCTTCTACAATTCGATTAATAGATACTCCTGGTATTAAGGGGTTCGGATTAATAGATTTGGAAAAACATGAGCTTGCACAATTTTTTCCCGAGATGTTTGCCCTTTCTAGTAATTGTAAGTTTAACAATTGTGTTCATATTAATGAGCCTGGGTGTGCTGTTTTAGAGGCTTTAAACAATGGAGAAATCGCTGATTTTAGATATCAAAGTTATTTTTCAATGTATAATGATGATACTCAAGAAACCTACAGAGCCTTAAACTATTAGTTAGCCATGAGATTAGTTTTGCAGCGTGTAAAAAAAGCAAGTGTTTTTGTTGATAATAGAGTGGTGGGAGAAATTGGGTTGGGCCTTCTTGTTTTACTTGGAGTTGAGCAAAATGATGATAAAGAGGATGTATTGTGGTTGGTGAAAAAACTTTTGGGAATTCGAGTTTTATCCGATGAAAATGGCAAGATGAATCTTTCGCTAAAACAGGTTAATGGAAGCGTTCTTGTTGTTAGTCAGTTTACCTTACATGCTTCCACAAAAAAAGGAAATAGACCTTCATATATGAATGCTGCTGAACCTAAAAAAGCAAATGAATTTTATGAAGAATTTATTTTACAAATAAAAAATGAAGGTGTCCAAGTACAAACTGGTGTGTTTGGTGCCAATATGCAGGTGGAATTAATTAATGATGGTCCGGTAACAATTGTTTTGGATTCAAAAAATAAAGAATAATGACAATAAATGAGGCGCAAAAAGTAGTGGATAATTGGATAACCACTACAGGAGTAAGGTATTTTAATGAGCTTACCAATATGGCACTATTGACCGAAGAGGTAGGGGAGGTGGCTAGAATTATTTCAAGAAAATATGGGGAGCAGAGTGCTAAACCATCAGATGAAAATAAGGTGCTGGCTGAAGAACTAGCTGATGTTTTTTTTGTGCTTATTTGTTTAGCCAATCAAACGGGTGTTGATTTACAGCAAGCTTTAAAAGACAGTCTTGATAAAAAAACCAAAAGGGATGCTACAAGACACAAGGAGAATCCTAAGCTGAACGATTAATTTTTTCTAGAAAGATAGGAGGTTCTGTAAAGTGTGATTTTGTTGTTTTTTATTTTTAACTCTTTTATAATTAATTGATCATCTTCTTTAAGCGTTATTTCAAAAGAAGATTCGTTAGTTTTATATTCTGCTTTGTTGCCTTGAATGGTGAAATTTCCTATAAATTGTACTTTAGGAATAACTCCGTGATTTTCTCCATTAATGGATTTTGAAAATATTTCGTTGTTTTCAGTAAACTCAAAATAGGTGATAACTCCGGTTGTAAAAATTTTATTATCCGTTTGCTTAACTTCCCAATTTCCAACAAGTTTTTGTGCAAAATCTTGAGTGTACATATTTGTAAACAGAACAGTAGAAACAAGCAACAATAAAGTCCTCATAGATAATTTTTATGTCAATTTAAGTAATAGTTTTTTAACTTAAGAGAGTTATTTTAAAAAATGAAATCTAAACTGGCTTTCTTTCTTGTAAAATTTCCTTCAACAGCAATCGGATTATTTTTTGTTTTCACTCTTATAGCTGCTTATTTATACCCTGGCTCTCAAAGAGAAGGAATTGGGTTTGAGTGCGATCATTATTCGTTTACACATAATTTTTTAAGTGAGCTGGGAACGTTTGCCATTAACTCCGATGAAACCAATCCTTTTACCATAAAAGAAGACAATACCCCGTCAATGATATTGTTTAATGGTTCTTTGGTGTTGGTTGGTTTTACGGTTTTACTTTTTTACCTCTATTTTGAAAAGCTTTTTGTTTTTGCTCAAGATAACCCTCGTGCTATTAAGAATTCTAAAATAGCAAAACCATTGGGTGTTCTTGCTGGTATATTGTATGCTGGTGTGGGATTAGTGCCCCACGATTTACATTTTGGTTGGCATGTTTTCTTTGCTAATGGGGCATTTTTAACACTACTTTTTTTGTGTGTTTTTCATGCATTAGCCGTGTATAAATCAGAAAATTTCTCCAATAGGTATGCTTTTGGTTATGTGCTTTTTATTGTTTTTTTGGCTGTTTATCTAGTTATTATATTTTTTGGTCCACAGATAGGACCTGGAACTATTTATACTGAAAGTGATTTAATTTTACAGGTAGTAGCCCAAAAAATAATTGTACTTACCTTTATTTTTTCTATTTTATTTCAGGTTTGGGGAATTCGAAATTTTTTAAAAACTAGTTAATCTCTAAGTTTTTGCTTTAAGGTTTCAATAACTGATTTAGAATTTCCAATAAAAATTTCATCTTCAACAATAAAAACAGGACGCTTTAGAAAAGTATCCTCTTCTAAAATAAGTTGCTTATAATCAGATTCACTAAGGCTTTTGTTTTTGAGTCCCATTGTTTTGTATTTTATGGCTCTTCTTGAGAAAAGTGCTTCATAAGAGCCTGCTAGATTGGCCATTTTCTCCAACTGTGAGGGTGTGATTTTTTCAGAACGAATTTCTTGAGTTTCATTATCCCATTCTAAGTCCTTTAAAATTCGTTGACATGTAGTACAATTTTGTAAGTGATAGGCTTTTTTCATTTTTCTTGAGCTAAATAATAAAGTTAATATTTTCATTACATGTCGCTAATAAATGGATTTGAATTTTTTGTAAATTGAAACTCATCTTACAATCTAAACATTATGAAAATTAAAACAATCAATTGGATAACTATTGTTATCATTTTATTACAATCTCTACCGGGCTTGGTAGTTTTTTTCTCAGAGGAAATGGGGCTACAACTTATCAATCAAAGTTTTGGAGAAGGTGCTGAAATAACCAATGTAACTGCTCTTAAAATTTCTAAAACTTTCATGTCAGTATTTCCATTTATTGGTTTAGGAATTTCAGCAATTATTTTAGGTTTAAACAAAATAACTGACTTAGAATTAGCCAGAAAAATGTGTTTTTACGTGGCTATATATATGGGTCTATTTGCATTGCCTGATGTCATTAATCAATTTACGGGTTTGCTTACACAGCCTGTTCCTGCAATCGTCATTAACTATGCCTGTATGGGTCTTTTATTGTACGGATCCAAAAAAGGTACTATATAAAGCTTTCGCTTTTTGAAA
>PAZE01000032.1 GCA_002716065.1 Crocinitomicaceae bacterium
AAATAAATTAAAAGTTTAGTTAAAATTAAATTACTTAATTAAACACCTGTACTATACAAAACATTACTTAAAGCATAACTAATCATTACTGCTAATGATATTATCATTAGCAGTATACCCGAAGGTGGTTGATTACCATATTTTGCCTTCCAAATCAGCGAAACTAATCCAGAAATAATCATTGGTAAAACTAATAAATGTATCGTTGATTCAATAATTATTTTTAAGGAAAATAAGTTTTTAGCTATAGCAAAAGTGTATATAAAAGCTGATCCTAATGATGTTATAAATCCTAATAGATTATAAAAATTTCTTTGCTTACTATTTTCACTAAATCGATTTTTATTCCAACCTGCAAGAACGATAAGTTCTATAATTATGAGTATTGTAAACCATGCCCAAATTGGGAAAATTGGTGTTTCTCCTCTAGCATAGCTGTGCAAGCCTTTAGATAGATAATAATTAACACCTATAAAAGTCATTAAAACACTAGAAAATCCCAGCACAGAAGCTACATTAAAAATATACCTTCCACGCATTCCTGGAATTAACCTAAAATGTAGAATAATTGCATAGGTCAAAACAATTACTAGCGCCCATGTTTCTTTAGCATCCCATCCCCAGTATCTTCCCCATGATTCATTAGCCCATATACCTCCCAGAAAAGTTCCTATTGTTGCTAGAACCAATCCTATAGTTAGGGTCATCTCATTAATATAAGTAAGCTCACTAATCACTCCATTTAATCGAACAGCATTAGATGCTCTTTTAAATAGATATGTAAATAGATTTATTAGCCCTAGAATGAAACCCAAACCTAAAAATCCATAGCTAATGGTAATGCATGCAACATGTATCATCAACCAGTAAGATTTAAGCACTGGCTGCAAATTAGTAAGCTGCGGATCAAAACTACTGTGACCAGCTGTCATCAAAATAAAAAACGCAAGCAATGAGGTTGCTGCTAATGTAATTTTAGAATTTCTTATAAACAACATTCCTGCAAGCACACTTCCCCAAGCAATAAAGGTAAGTGCCTCATAACCATTACTCCATGGAGCATGACCAGTAATTTTCCATCTTAGCCCCAGCCCATAGGTATGATATATGAAAGTAGCCGCTAAGCAAAAAATCAACACCCATAAAATAGCATTAAATACTTTAAACAAATGAGTTTTCCTATTGGCAATTAGGGCATCAATAAAACTAAACAACAATAAAAACACCGCAAGTATTCCATAGTAATTTTTAAGACTATTAAAAATGCTTTTTTGGTTGTAGTAAATTTCCAAATTAACCATTTTATCTGAGGGAAGAATGGTTTTATCTGCCAATAATCTCTGGATAGATTTCATAGTTAACAACATGGAATTAGCTGAGGAATAGTCATCATTTTTTTTGGCTTCTGATACATCATTAAGGTAGGTAAGCCAAATTTTCGAAAGTGTTATCCCACTTTCTTTATGCCCCCCCATTGCAATAGGAAGGTTGGCGTTTTTATCACTCCAGGAAACCCATTTATTATTAGGATCATCTTTAATGGGAAAAACCTTTATCAAATCTCCATACATTAGCTGAATAAGAATATTGAATCGCTCATTTGCTTTTATAAGCTCCTTATCAAAAACATTCTTATTGATGTCTTTTTTATTAAAGCTGATTTGCAGTTGCTTTAGTAGTTTTTCCTGACCATTGGTATCTAGAAAATCTTTAATACTAGCGTACTTGCCTTGAATTCCTAAAGAATCAGCCACACCAGTACCTTTTTTAACGTATATTATTTTCTGATTGGTCCAAAAATCTGAATCTATCATAAAATCGACACAAACCTGCATGGCATCAACCTCAATAGAGTCATTTACAGTAAATCGATCCTTTTTGCTTACTTTATGAAAAATATCATAGGCAAGGGTATGCAAGGGTTGAATTCTGCCTTCAAAGGATTGAACAAGAAACTTTCCAAGACTATCGGCATGGTTAGCATCTACAGGACTATAATTTTGAGCATAAGAAGAAAGCCCAAAAAATAAAGGGAGTAAAAACAGCTGTTTGAATCTGTTTTTACGAATTTTCACAATTTTCTTTCTTACTTGTAAAAACCTAGAATTTTTATTTAAGAGTGTACCTATAAACCCTATTGCCAATAACAAATATCCTATGTAAGAAAGCCACGTTCCCCAAAAGTCATGATTGACAGAAAGAATGGTAATATCAGGTTCAAATCCCGCTTGTTTAGCCTGATCATTTGACCAGTCGTAGCTGGATTGAAAAAATCGATACCCACCATAATCTACCACATGATTCATAAATAGGTTATAGTCATCTGTTTTGTTATTTGATGTATCTATAATTGTGAGGTCACTTTCATAGCTACTAGGACTTTCAGAACCAGGGTATTTTAACAATCGAAAATCCTGAAGAAGAATTTCAAAAGGAAGATCAATTTTTTTGGCTCCGTAAGCCAACTGAAAAAACCAACCACCTAGTTTTTCCATAGTTGGTTTTGGTTGAAGACCAGCACCGCCATACATTACAATATTTTTAGTTTGTCCTGCAAAAGCTAAAGTAAGCTCAAAAGCATCAGGCAAATCAGCATCATCAGATGAAATAATTTCCATCTTAGCTCTTGGGTGTATGGTACTAACCATAATTTGTGTTCCTGCAATATTTATTAGGTTTCTTAACCCTATAGTGTGTAGACTATCTCTTTGAAGGGTATCCATAGGTATTTCGGCCATAGACTTTTGCCGGTCTTCAACAGAAAGATTAGCCATATCTGTACGTATCAAATCATAGGGAGAGTATATAAAAAAACCCGAGTCATCTTCAAAGAACTTTATTGCATCTGTTCTATCATTGGTGTTAAAAGATAGCCAAGTTTGACCTTTTTTAACAGACTCCCCTTCTTTGATGTATACATTTTCTCTACCGGGAAATACAAGTTCTAAAAGCTTATCACCATCGGCAACATTGGTTCTAAGAACTTCCTTAGCATTTATAATTCGGTTTGTACATGTAACTTCAAATTTGGAATTGTTGGGAAAATCAAATTGATAATTAAATTGATCATCTGTTAGCGGAGTAAAAAACAGCTTGTCTGTAAAAATAAATTGCTGGTTATCGTTATGAGCAAATATTTGAAAATAAGGATCTGCAGAAAAAATTTCATTAGCAGATTCTTTCTCAGGAATTAGCATTACCCCCTCATAACCAATGTATCTAGTAACACCGGCTCCAAGAATAACTACAATAAAGCCTATATGAATTAGTAGCATACTTAATTTCTTCTTTGAAAAAAGTCCGTACCTTTTAATGTTGTAGGAGAAGTTAATCATCAAAAGAAGAAGAATTAATTCAAACCATTTGGCACTAAAGATTAATACTCTTGCAGTAATAGTGTCATAACTATTTTCAATAAAAGTAGCTAGACCTATAGCAATAGAAAATAGCAACAATAAAATTGCCATCGCTCTAGTTGAAATAAGAAATTTGAAAAATTTCACTAACTAATTTTTGGTACGAAAATAAAAAAATTGAAATTTGATATAAGTACAGTTTAAATCAAATAGTGACTATCTTTATTTTTACAGGTGTGAATTTAATTAAACAAAACTATATTTAAGAAAATTTAACAAATGACTTTTGTAAATAGTGAAATACGCTCTTTTGACTTAATTCCTATTACATTGTACCATTGGGAATGTGATAACCCAAAGGCTATCGTTCATATTATTCATGGGATGAGTGAACATGCCGCTAGATACGATCATTTTGCCACCTGGTTAAATTCCAACAACATTAGTGTTATTTCATCTGATTTAAGAGGCCATGGAAAAACTGCTGGAGAGCTTAAAAACGTTGGACATTTTGCTACTAGAAATGGTTGGGAAAAAGTATGTAAAGACATTGTTTTAATTACTGAAGATATTATTAAAAAATACCCCAACTTACCCATTATCTTTTTAGGACATAGCATGGGATCTTTTTTACTTAGAAAAATTAGCTACTCTTTTGGTGATTATGGAAGTGGTTATATTTTTTCTTCAACGGCAGGTCATCCAGGTCTTTTAGGTATTGCTGGGGTTCGAATCGCAAAACTGAATGTTAAGCTAATGGGAAAAAGAAATAAATCTCAGCTAATGACTCAGCTAACTTTCGGAGATTTTAATAAAAAATACAAAGACAAAAAAACCAATAAAGACTGGTTGTCAAGAAATGAAGATATTGTAAATCAGTACATTAACGACCCTTACTGCATGCAAACATTTAGCTCTCAATTTTACAACGATTTAGTTGAAGGGCTTTTAGAAATTAACCAAACTAGCAACATTGACAAGATGAATAAAGACCTTCCAATACTACTATTTGCTGGCGATATGGATCCAGTTGGTAATTACGGAAAAGGAACTCAGGAAGTATATGATAAAATGAAATCTTGTGGAGTCAAAGACATAGAACTTGTAATGTATGAACAAGGAAGACATGAAATGCTCAATGAAATCAACAAAATGGATGTCTATCAAATGATTTTAAACTGGATATATAATAAATTCAATTTATGATTAAAGATAATCTTCAAAAAATACTCTCTGAAATCCCAAAACATGTACAGCTAATTGCTGTATCAAAGACAAAACCCATAAATGACATTCTACAGGCATATGAAATAGGCCAACGACATTTTGGAGAAAATAAAGTACAAGAGCTCAATCTAAAGCAAGCGCAATTGCCATCAGATATTTACTGGCATATGATTGGTCACCTTCAAACCAACAAAGTAAAGTATATCGCTCCCTATGTTCATTTAATCCATGGAGTTGATAGCTTAAAACTTCTAAAGGAAATCAACAAACAAGCAAAGAAAAATAATAGAACCATTAATTGTCTTCTGCAATTTCATATTGCAAGCAAATCATCAAAATTTGGATTGAGTTTAGCTGAAGCCAGAAATATTTTAAAAGATGAATCATTTAATGACTTTACCAACATTTGTTTAAAAGGAGTAATGGGAATGGCTAGCTTCACAACAGATCAAAATACTATTGACAAAGAATTTTCAGAATTAAAAAGTATATTTGATTCAATTAAAGAAATTGTCAGCAACAAAACTTCCTTTGATTGCATATCAATGGGAATGAGTGGTGATTACAAAATAGCCATTGAAAATGGCTCTAATATGATACGAATTGGCAGCACAATATTTGGGAATAGGTGAAATTAAATCTATACTCACTTAATTAGAGCCTACAAATACGGTATTCATAGACAAAAAAATACCATCTATCTAAAAAATGAATCAGCAACAAAAAACCCCTCTATATTTGTAGCAGGGGTAGTCAAATATATGTTGCTTAATGCAACTTATTTGAGGGGAGCTTTTCTTAAGCTCCCTTTTTTTTTTGCCTAAATTCAAGTCGTTTTTCATTAACCTATTCTTTGTTAATTGTACATTTGCCAAAAAAATGATTATTCTAAAATGAGTACTTCTGTAAAAAACAAAAACAACTTCAACTCCTCTATTATCGAAGATTTAAAGTCTTCTGAAAAAACAAAAGTTAAAAATGCCATTAAAAAACTCTCAAGCAAGGCTGACGAATCCATTGTTCAATCGTTATTGGATTTATACAGCACATTAAATGAAGAAAGTTTTGTAAAGCAAGAGCTTAAAAGTGTATTTAGCCAACTTAAAATTTCAAAGGCTCTTCCTGTGCTAATTGAGAATCTTTCTAATAAAAACAACAGAATTAAAGAGCTTTCTTTATTTTCAATTTGGAGTTCTAATTTAGATGCTACTGACCATATTCCTAAAATTGTTGAATGTGCATGCAAAGGTGACTTCATGGTTACACTTGAAGCACTTACTTTAATAGAAAATCTTGAAGGCCCTTTTAACGAGCAAGATCTAATTGAAAGCATGATCACTATAAATGAATACCTTACAGAAAATTCAAACGACAAAATAGATTTAATTAAATCTATTCTAGAGACCATTAAATCCTACGAACAGCAAATCCAAATTTAATTGAGCTCCATAAACAGCATTTCAATTATTGGCAGCGGCAATGTAGCCAGTCATCTCGGAGAGATCTTTAAAAACAAAGGTCTATCCATTGATGTGGTTTACAATCACTCTATTGAAAACGGAAAAACATTGGCAACGCAACTAAATTGCCAATTTACTGATGATGCATCTAAAATTACTCTGGATTCAGATTTATACCTTATTGCACTTGCCGACAAACACATTGAAGACACACTGTGTAAAACAAATTTCACTAATCAACTGCTCGTCCATACCTCTGGAAGCTTCGATTCCACCAAACTAGAACAGTTCAGCCATAGATGGGGATGCTTTTACCCAATGCAAACATTCAAAAAAAAACAAGCTATTAATTTAAAAGGTAGCTCCATTTTTATTGAAAGCAAATCAAAAGAAGATTTAGCCCAATTAAGAAAACTTTGTCAACTACTCAATTGCAACAGCTACATACTCAACTCTACTCAAAGAAAACAATTACACATTGCAGCCATTGCTACCAACAACTTTACCTATCATTTGTATAGTCATATACAACAGTATTGTGAAAAATACAACCTTCCCTACTCTTGTCTAGAACCATTATTGAAAGAAACTCTTAAAAAGATTGATTTACAAGAACCGTTCACTCACCAAACAGGACCAGCTGAAAGAAATGAAAAACAAACCATTGAAAATCATTTAAAATTATTAGCAAACGATAAATATTTAGCTGAAATTTATTCTCTATTCAGCAAACAAATTACAGATAAGCACAATGAGCTATAAAGAAGCACTTCAAAATATCACCACTTTTATTTTTGACGTAGATGGTGTTTTAACAGATGGATCTGTTATTCTAGACTCTTCTGGAGAAATGATAAGAACCATGAATACAAAAGATGGTTTCGCCCTGCAACATGCCATAAAAAAAGGATACCGAGTTTGCATTATTACCGGAGGAAACTCAATTATGGTAAAGCAAAGATTAGAATATCTAGGAATTAAAGATGTGTACTTATCAGCTCATGAAAAATTAGATATTTTCAATTCTTACCTTTCAGAAAACAATATAAATGCTAATCAAGTCCTTTACATGGGTGATGATCTTCCAGACTACCCTTGTATTAAAGCAGCTGGAATTGGAGCATGTCCACATGATTCCGCTGTTGAAATAAGAGAAATAGCCAATTACATTTCTCATATTGATGGTGGTAAAGGTTGTGTAAGAGATGTCATAGAGCAAACTCTACGACTGCACAACAAGTGGTTTGACAAAGACAGCTTTAAATGGTAAAAGAACTCTTTAAGGCAATACGATTAAACAATCTATTTATATTGGGTGTCATATTTGCTACAATTGAGCTTTTTTTCATCTTTAAAACTACTGCTAAACCTATTCAATTAAATGGTTTACTTATTTACTTATGCGTACTATTAACTAGTGCTTCTGGTTATGTGATAAACGATAGTTTTGACAAAAAAAGCGATCAGCTTAATTTTAAGCTTAACAAAACCACTTTATCATCAAAAAAATTAACCCTTATCGCTTTTATTTTAGCTGGCTTATCAATTATAAGTTCTGCAATTCATTTCCAAAGAACTTTTTTTCTACTTAATATTTTTGTTCTTATCGGATTATTTCTTTACAGTTGGAAAATAAAACACCTTCCATTTTTTGGAAACTTACTTATTGGAATATTTGCAGGTATTTGCCCATTAATCACCTATATTAACCATCAGGAAATTCAGCTTTTGATCAATGAAAACACTTTAACCAACAAAGAAATTAACCAGCTAAGTATTCCTTTTCTTTTAGGCATAATGGCCTTTTTAACCACCATCGCTAGAGAAATAATTAAAGATATTGAAGACTACAATGGAGATAAAGGTGTAAACTCCAAAACACTTCCTATTCTTATTGGAAAATCAGCTTCAAAATATTTTGCTTTACTTTTTCTTTTTAGCATAGCATTATGTGTTTTATGTTTTCTTTTAGTTAAAGAAAACTTCTTACTATCCACTACAACATTCCTTTCTGTTATAACACTTTTGTTAATCCCTATATTAATTTCTATTATTAAGACTATAAAAGCCACAAACAAAACAGATTATTCTAAGATAAGCGCTTTAATTAAATTTATATTCTTGAGTGCAAACATTGTATTACTCATTCATACTTTTACTTAATGAAGCAATCCATATCTAATAAATACGAAGTTATACTCGCCTCAAAGTCTCCAAGAAGACACGAGCTTCTAAAAAAACTTATTACTGATTTTAAAATCAATGTAATTGATGTAGAGGAAAAACACCCTTGTGAGTTAGAAAAAGAAAAAATTGCCGAGTATCTCGCAGAATTAAAGGCTGCTGCCTACCTACCCAAACACAATCAGCTATTCATCACTGCCGACACGATTGTATGCATTGAAAATGAAGTTCTAGGCAAACCTAAAGATATTAATGACGCCAAAGAAATGCTAAAAAAGCTTTCTGGAAAAACTCACTTAGTCATTACAGCAGTGACATTAAAAACATCCACTAAGCTAATTACGTTTAGTGATAAAACAGAAGTTACTTTTTATCATCTTAGCGATCAAGAAATAACCAATTATATTGAAGAGTGTAAGCCATTTGACAAAGCAGGATCCTATGGAATACAAGAATGGATGGGCTATTTTGGGATAAAAAAAATGAATGGGGATTATTTTAATGTAATGGGCCTCCCTTTACACCGACTATACAGAGCTATAAAGGAGCTATAAGTTAAGCTGCTTTTTCGGTTAAATTAAAATTTAAGTTTTTGAACATAAAGTCAAAATCTTTTCCGGAGTCAATCATATCAAAATCATCAAACTCATACACCCAGTCAATCTCAACTAAATAATCCTTAGTATTAGCAGCATCGTTAAATAGACTAAATAGCTTGTATAGCATTCTTGCTGTAGAAGTATTAAAGTATTCAAAGTCAACCACCATTTTTATCTTAGACTTAGTATTTTTACTCTTAATGTAAGATTTGATTGTTTTGTAAATAGGATTGTAAAATTTATCTGCATCCTCAGGATAAGAAACTCCCTTAAAACTAAATCTACAACCACTAGCATCCCAAAGTACTTCAGGAGTGTTTTTTGAGGCATTAATATATAATAACTGATTCTTCATAATTCAAAAATTAGTTGCCAACAAATCTAGACAAGCAAGCGCTAATTATTAACTACTAATTTCCGAACGTGCATAAACCCTCTACAAGAGAGAGTCTATAGCCAGCTTATAAGAATTAAGCCCAAATCCGGCAACAACTCCCTTACAATTGGCAGCCATTATGGAATGATGCCTATACTGTTCTCTAGCATAAACATTCGATATATGAACCTCAATTGTGGGAACATCAATTGATGCAACAGCATCTGCTATTGCTACAGAAGTATGTGTATAACCACCTGCATTAAATACTATTCCATCGTAAGAAAAACCGACCTGATGCAGTTTGTTTACTAGCTCACCCTCAACATTACTTTGATAATATTCGAGCTTTAAAGAAGGATAAGCTTGCTTTAGCTGCTGAAAATACTCATCAAATGATTGATTTCCATATAGCTGAGGTTCTCTTTTACCTAACAGGTTTAAATTAGGCCCATTTATAATAATTATTTTACTCAATTACTTTATAAATCGAATAGATAAAGGATATTTATATACCTGTCCATTATTTGCCTTTACAGCACCTATTATGGTAAAAATAAGAGAACATATTGCAGTAGCAATAAGAGTAACAATACCTATCAAAACAAACGTTAAAATAAAACTGACAAATAAATAGATAAAACTACTTATAATCCAGTTGAGGATATTTTTTCCATGTTCATTTACCAAATCACTTTGTTCTTTATTTGTAGACCACATAACAATAGGCATAATAATACCTCCAAATGGAACAATAAAACTTGCAAACTGAGAAAGGTGCATTAACATACAAAATTGATTCGCCTCCATACCCCAAGGTTTGAAATCGTTAGATACTGGTTCAACAACTGGCTGTTCAGCAGATGATGTATTTTCTTCAGACATAATGTAATTTTTAAGATTTTTTACTAATGTAAACAAATACATTTGAAAAATAAACTTACAGCAATCTACTTCACATAATCTTGTTTTCGAACTAATGCATAATCTTCATTCTCTAATTGTAAATATCCCAATTCATAGACAAAATAATAGGTTTTACCTTGTTTGGTTTTGTAAATATTGGTATAGTAATAAAAATTAAACCCCCTTAGTAAAAGCTGCTCTTTTGTGGTTCTAGATTTATCACCAGGCATTAACTTAGACAGTATTCTTCTATTTTTTCTAAGAATCACATTTACCCTTCTAACGTATTCGTTCGCATCTTTATTTAAGTTGTTGTTGTAAGTATTTCTACACTGATCATTACAAAATTTTTTATCAGCTCTTCCCATTAGCTTAGCCCCACATTCCAAACATTGTTTTTCCATGATTGTAATTTTAATTCAAAATCGAACTATTTCAACAGATTATTTAATTAAAAATGCGTATAGTCGACAACAAACGAATATAATCGTTTAATAACCAGCTACAAAACTTTCATCTCCAATTTTTGCTACATGAAACAACTACAAGAAATCCAGCAACGGTTAATTATTAGAAGATATAGCCCGTCAACAGTGAGCACCTACCTTGCCTGCCTTAAAAACTTCTTCATTTATTTTAACCTCCAAAACACTGAAAATCTTTCCAAAGAAGAACTGCTTGTATATCTAGAACATTTGGTCAAAAAAGGATATTCTAAAAGTGCCCAGAACCAACACATTAATGCCATTAAATTTTACTATGAAAAATTTCTAGAAAGAGAAAAGCAGTACTATTATATTGACCGACCAATAAAAGACAAAAAACTTCCCATAGTTCTAAGCAAAGAAGAAGTTCAGCTTCTTTTTAACCAAATTCAAAACCTAAAACATAGAACTATTTTAGTACTTATCTATTCTTGCGGACTAAGAATATCTGAATTAATCAATTTGAGAATAAAAGATATCGACACCAAAAGAATGCTTATTCAAATTAGAAATTCTAAAGGAAACAAAGACAGACAGGTCCAACTAACCAATCAGATCCTATCTCTTATCAAAAAATACTATAACGACTACCTGCCTGAAAACTTTCTTATTAATGGTAGTAGTGGTGGAAAATATTCTACTGCTAGTATTCAAAAAATCATTAAACGTATGGCGCTTAAAGCAGGTATCAGAAAAAATATCACCCCACATACACTTAGACATAGTTTTGCTACCCACCTACTTGAAGATGGCATTGACATTAGATACATTCAAACCATATTAGGGCACAGCAACATACAAACCACGCAGATTTATACTCATGTTTCAAGTAAACACCTTAAAAACATAAAAAATCCAACTGACGATATGAATATTTTTTAACTTCACACATAACAAGAATAAACGTAATACGTTTATCGTTACGTTAGCCGTAATTAAATGAATTATAAATTAGATAGAAGAATGGATAAAGGATTTGTTGCTATCATTTCCTGCATATCACTTTTCATGTTAATGGCAAGTGGATCGAATGATACACAATTAGGCAATTGTTGGTGGAAATATGGATCAGGATACCACATTGGTGACATGCTAGAAGAACTTGATAAAAATGCAATAAACGACACTATTTTTAAATCTAATAAACCTGTGGCAACAGTTTATAATGTGGATAATGCTTTAATCGGTTCTTATGGAGAATTAATAATTCAATCTTTGGACACTCATGAATTTGGATATTACCACAGAAAATAACCAAAAACAACTGCTAACAATAAATAAAGCTAATACCTTTCGTAAACTCAAGTGTACTATCTTTATTCGGAACGTTAGGTACAATAAGAATTAATTTGAAATGTTGAATTAATAAAAGATAATGATGAAAATATTCAAATCACTATTTATCGGAATAATAATATGTTTATCAGTGAACTCATGTATTAAAGATGATAATAATTGTGTGTCTATTCCTTCAGTACAGAGTGGAATCTGCATAGACTCCAACTTAATAGGAAATGCAGATGAATGTATAGAAATAATTGATCCAGTTTGTGGTTGTGATGGTATTACTTATGACAATTATTGTGTAGCAGATAGTTCGGGGGTTACTTCATATGTTGCCGGGGAATGTTGTGATTAAATTTAGGGATTTAAACATGAAGATGAAATTCTTAATTTAGTACCTAACAATAAATAAACGCCATAAAAACAGGCGTTTATTAGAAACGTTGTACTGCATTAAATTGAAATGAAGATTTATCTAACTAATCAAAATTCCAAATTCACAAAACACCTTGAATATTTCAAGAAACAGGGGATTATAAAATATGTAAAGACTAATCTTAATGAGAAGATTACTAAAACGGAAATTGACTGTGAATTTTCAAAGATTAATCTTGATTTCTTCTACAACTATGAAATTTTTCCTGGAAACATAATAGAATCTCTCTGTCAATGGAATCATGAAAATAGAAAGATGAAAATTGGTGATACTATTGTTCAACAAGCATTCTTACCTCCTATTAAAGGCCTTTCACAAAAAGTAATTTTTGCGGTGAGAATAAATGAAATAATTGACCAACCAGAAAGAAAGGGTTTTAGTTATGAAACACTCGATGGACATGTTGAAAAAGGGATTTCAATTTTTACGATTGAAAAAAATATGGAAAAGTCTATCTTCAAAATTCATACATTTTCTAAGCCAGGAAATTTATTTACAAGCTTAGTTGGGCCAATATTCTCTGTACCTTATCAATCTTTTTGCACTAAAAAGGCATTGTATAACGTTAAAGAAAGAATTGAAAAAATAAAAACGCAGTACAACACTGTGTAAATTGCATAATAACGCAATTTACACGCACCGTTGTGCAAAATCAAATTAAATAAAATGACCAAGATAAAACGAAGGTGGGAACGATTGTCAGATGAAGAACGTAAATTAGTAAAAGAAGAAATGATTCTTTTTTTTGAGAATGAAAGAGATGAGAAAATCGGCATTATAGCTGCAGAAGAAATATTAAACTTTTTTCTGGAATCAGTGGGGAGTAAACTCTATAATAAAGGAATTGATGATGCAAAAAAAGCACTTGAGAATCGTTATGAGGAACTCAAATTCGATTTAGATGATTTAATTGATGTCTAAAACTTAATATGCACAACACAGTCTAAAGCTAATTTCCAACTACCTTTAGACGCAACGTTGGCAGTAATTATAGAATAATATGTACAAAAGATTACTCGATCATAAAGCAGAATATGATTCACAAATATTTCAAACTTCAATTTTGAAATATTATCCTTTTTCGAAAGGTTTTATTCTCAACAATATTGAAGATCTAAGTAATAAATTTGGCTCACGAATATTCTACAATGAAAGAATTCTATGGAATGAAGAATTAATAGAACATTCAATAAATTTTAACCCAACTGCATTAAACGCATTTTGTTACAATTCAAAGATTAATTGGAATAAAAATTTAATAAATAAATACCTAAATGACGAACATTTTAGTTGGTCATCAATTTCAAGGAATGAGGGTGTAAATTGGAATGAAATTCTCAATTCAAACAATATTGATCAACTAAATTGGGGAGAATATGGTATTTCAAAACTTAGTAGTTTTCCTTGGTCTTCAGAATTAATAACAAAATACAGCCATTTGTTCTCATGGAAAACACTTTCAGGAAATCAATCTTTACCGTGGAGTTTAACCTTTATCGATAACTTTAAAGAAAATTGGCAATGGGGTATGCTTGGACTTTCGCACAATCCGAAAGTTCCTATCACACAGGAAATTATTGATAAATACATAGAAAAATGGGATTGGCCTTTTTTATCAGGCAACCCTGGACTCCCGTGGACTGAAGAATTAATAAATAGATTTCAAGGGAAATGGAGGAATGAAAGTCTATCCCATAACAAAGGTTTACCTTGGACAATTGACTTTTTTGAGGAATACATAGAACTATGGGATTGGCAGCATTTATCTTTCAACACCGGACTTCCCTGGTCAAATTCATTTATTGAAAAATATGAGAGTAACTGGAATTTCGGTAGACATACGAAAGATGGTCTTTGCCGAAATGAAGGTGTTTTGTGGAATCTAGAATTAATTGAAAGATATAGAAAACACTTTGATAAGTGGTCATGGTGGATGCTTTCTCAAAATACATCTATCGTCTGGGACAATGCATTATTCGAAAAATACTCTGATTTCTTAGATTGGACGGCACTGGCAGAAAATAAATCTTTTATTAATTCAATATTTTGCAACCTTGAGGAATCAGATTTATTATCATTATTAATAGATAAAAAGGGAGAGTTAAAAGAAAAAAGAGAATCTCAAAGAAATATAACGAAAAAGGAATCTGAAGACTTCAATACAATCGTCCAAGATGGAAATTGGGAGGCCGTAGGAAAAAAGTGTTTGAAATATAGTCTAAAACATCTGAGAGAGGGTAATGGCAAACTGTTCTTTCAATATATGCAAATTGGCTATGAATTCATTACTTGTGACTGTGGTGCTAATTGGCTTGAAAAGGATGAATACCTTTATAATTATTTAAGCAAAATTCATGATATTGACAGTTTTTCAAGCTTAGAAAAAGACATAATTTATTTATTCATTTTCATTCATTCTAACCTCCCTATGGATGCAATTATTTATTGGGAGAAAGATGCTGACTTCCGCAATGATTCGGAAATTGAATCAAATGACAATGGAAGTTCCAAAAGACTAATTGAATTAAGGTATTATCTATTGGGAGTTGCTTATGGTAGGGATTCAGAGTTTCAGAATGTCGAAAACTCAATTCAATACTTTAACAAGTCAATTAATATTAGGAGGACGACCAAGTCACTTTACAAACTTGGTAGAATTAAGGAAAAAAGTGAAAAATCAGGAATCAAGGAACTATACGAAGCAACTTGTAATAACATTTCTAGTTGGTGTTCATCACGATGGCTTAAGAATGCATCCGAAAAAATGAACATAAGGTTGAAAGAATATGAACAAGAGGAAATTGCAAATGTCATTATAAAAGATTCCTTTAATAGGTCCAATAACGAATTTGAGTTTTGCAAAATTTTCATAAATCTAGTGCAAGCTGGCAGATATAATTTACCCAATAAGACGATTTTCTATAAAGAGGCTATTAATATTTATTTAACCGATTTAATTGCAAACAAAGAATCCTTCACTGATGATTACGTAAACTTTAATTTGTCATCTTATGAAAATGTATTTTTTCAATTTGAAGATTTAGTACAAGAAGCAATAAACTACTGCACTTCAGCGGATGGACAAAAAAGTCAAATAGATCAAAGGTCAAATTATAAACCTACAACAAAACATTATTCAGACTCCAAATTAAACGTTTTCAGACAAACCTTGGATAAGAATAAGATTCAATATTTTTATCATTTCACAGATAAATCCAATCTACAATCTATAATTGAAAATGGAGGTCTTTTATCCTGGAAATATTGTAGACAAAACAGCATTGACATTCCAGTACAAGGTGGTAATGAATTATCACAAGATTTAGATGAATCTAAGGGGTTGTCTAACTATGTAAGATTAAGTATTTGCAAATCGCACCCCATGATGTTTGTGCCACCATCAAGGGCAAGAAATTGCGTAATACTCAAGATTAATTCAAATGTTATTTGTGAAAACGCGGTGCTATTTGCTGACCGGAACGCTACAAGAAACGATGCGCGTATTGGTTCAGAAATTGAAAATTTACGTTCTATCAGATTTGATATTTGCACTCAAAAAAATCAGTTAAACCTGAACGAAGATGAAAAGCCTTTTTATCAAGCTGAAATTTTGATTTACGAGAAAATTCCCCTTGAATACATAACTAATATCAGTGATTTTATTTAATTCTATGATTTATATACACAATGTAAAAAAATCAAGAGCAAGACTTAGTAAAGAATATGATCATTCTATTGTGATTGATGTATCTTCCAAAGCTGAGCTACCTTATCTTAAATTCAGTCCTTTTTATCCACATGGTGACATTCCTGTTCCATTTTCTAAGGGACTAACATCTGAATCAGTAGAGGGTGTTTGGCAGGGGCTAAAAGTGTTTAGAGAATCGGATATTGATCTTAAAAAATTATCGATAAAAAATATGTCTGGTATTAAAAGACCTGCTAGATTTTACGGCAAACCCCTTGGCCATAGAAAAGGAATAGATGGAGAACTTATTGATTATCTAGAAGCGCGCAAACTAATTTATGTGCCATGCTATTTATGGATGCTAAAAAATAAAACACACGATTTGATTTTGGAGCTCTATCATAAAGCCCGAGAGACTGACATAATTTTACTCGATTACACAACAAATGAAAACTTAGAAGATTTATCAAAACCATTATCTCATGCTAGTTTGATTAAACAAATGCTTATGGAAATGGATCAGTCAAACATTAGTAAAAGGTTTTCTACTTTGATTAAAAATAAAAATAAGGACGATGGGCAAACGGAGCTCAAATTTGAATAAACTACTGCCAACAAAACCTAAACCACATTAAAACGTGGTTTAGCTAGAACGTTGGGCATAATGTAATAAAACCGAAATACTACAAATATTTTAAAATAAAATTTGATGGTATAGATTAGGGATCTTTCTTATCTTTCATATGAAATTTAATTATTAGAATTAAAAAAGACATAAAAAATGGAATGCAATAAAAACGAAGACAATTCTGATCAAACAATTATCATTAATCAAGTGCAAAAAAAATCAAATGGTATAGGAACTGCTGGATTTGTACTAGCTTTAATAGCTTTATTTCTCGGATGGATTCCTCTTTTAGGTTGGATTATATGGTTACTAGGACTTATTTTTTCTTTTGTTGGCTTATTTAAAAGCCCGAGAGGATTATCAATTGCGGGATTAATTATATCATTTATTGGTATTATTATATTAATTGTTGTTTTTGGAGCATTTGCAATGGCTGCATCAGTTTGAATTGATAAATCAACTATGCCCAACAATGGCTAAAGCTAATTTCATAACTACCTTTAGCCGTAACGTTGCATTACATTATTTGATTTAAAAAAATTAAAAATGGATATTGAATTAGTAGTTTGGGGTATAATCCCTTTATTAATTGGATTAATTGAAATTTACTTCTCAATAAGGTTATATTTTAAGCAAAAATCTGTTCCTCAGTTGTTATTATCAATTTTAATTTGTTTGATAAATGGATTTTCAGCTTTAATTATTATTGAAATGATTTTTGGAGCATATCCAACATTTTTGCCTCATATTGGGATAGCAATTTCAACAATCATAATTATTATACAAATATTAATTTCAAAAAAACGTAAGGCAACACCACCTAAACTGCATTAAAACGCAGTTTAGCCTGACCGTTGGTAGTAATAAATCATTAATTTAATTGAATGGGAAGTACAAGAAAAATTATCAGCATATTCCTTTTATCTTCAGCTATTACATTTACGATAATTGATTTTTATAATTTATACGAT
>PAZE01000033.1 GCA_002716065.1 Crocinitomicaceae bacterium
AAGAAGGGTCAGAGCTGGTCCAAGAGATAGAGGAATAAGGCAGTTCACCACCAGTAAGGTTAAGCGTAATTTCACCATCAATTTGGTCGTAGCAAGAGATGTCGGTAACCACACCATTAGAAACGATAGTGTCAGGCTCATCAATAGTATACTGGATAGAATCGGCACAGTTGTTACCATCAGTGACCAATAGTTGATAAACTCCACCAGAAAGAGTGGATTGATCTTCAGCATTAGGGATTAATCCTGATCCAGGGTTAACAACAGACCAAAGCGGAGTAAGCGGAGCAGTACCACCAGTAAGGGTTACGTTAATAGTACCATTTCCATTACCGTTACAATCTACATTTTCAAGCAAGTCTAGGGTAATGGTAATATCAGGTGGCTGATTAATGGTAAAAGAGGTGTCTTTGGTACAGCCGTTAATGTCGGTAATGGTAACGGTGTAGGTTCCTATGTCTAAGCCTGTAAGGTTTTCTGTGCCAGGGTCAGTAAAACCGGGATCAGTACTAGACCAGCTCCAAGAGTACCCACCAGCACCACTAGTAGTATTAAGGGTGATGGTACCATCAGCATCTCCAAAGCAGACGACATCTGTAGGAGTACCATTGGCAAATATTTCAGAGGGTTTGGTAATAATAAGTGTAGTATCGTACTGACACCCATTCGCGTCAATAACAGTAACCGAGTAAGAGCCAGAATCTAGGTTAACAAGCGAAGTAGCATTACCACCAGGATCTGAGAAAGAAGGGTCAGAGCTGGTCCAAGAGATAGAGGAATAAGGCAGTTCACCACCAGTAAGGTTAAGCGTAATTTCACCATCAATTTGGTCGTAGCAAGAGATGTCGGTAACTATACCGTTAGAAACAATGGTATCTGGTTCGTCAATAGTAACTTGAACAGAATCTACACAGTTGTTACCATCAGTAACCAATAGTTGATAAACCCCTCCATCTAAGGAAACTTGATCTTCAGTAGTTGGAATCAGTCCTCCACCAGGATTAATAATACTCCAAAAAGGTGTTAAAACGCCTGCTCCACCGGAAAAAGTAGCATTAACAGTTCCGTTTCCGTTACCATGACAATCTACATCACTTGTAATTGTACTTATTGTAATTGCAGGCGGAGAAGAAATAGGTGTAATTTGAAAATCTTCAGTACAACCATTGGCATCTGTGACAGTGACATAATAATCTTGTCCTGGACAAAGAGTATTGTTGGTAAAACCAGTGACTCCAGTGGATAATCCAGTTCCGATTATACCATCAAACCATTCAACAGAAATGTATGGAGTAGTTCCACCAGAAGCAGATACAGTAGTTGATCCATCACATGAATAGGAACACAACGCATCATCACTAGAAACAGTTGATATAACAATTTCTGTTGGGCTTTCAATGATAACAGTTGTGTCGTCAGTGCATAAATTAGGGTCAGTAACAGTTACTGTATAACTTCCGGCACAAAGTCCGGAGGCAGATGATAAGGTGCTAACCTCCAAAGAAGAGGAGTTGTCTACCCAAGAAAATTGATA
Source organism: Crocinitomicaceae bacterium (assembly GCA_002716065.1). Lineage (GTDB taxonomy): Bacteria > Bacteroidota > Bacteroidia > Flavobacteriales_D > Parvicellaceae. Next base: position 1,535 of record PAZE01000033.1, read on the forward strand.
TGGAGTTCCATTACCTCCACTTGGAAAAGATTCAGCACTTCCGTCACAAAAGCTAAAACAAGAAACACTATCAACATCAACATTTGGATATATGGGAGTAGGAGTTGATATTGCAAAAGTAGTATCAAAAGTACACCCATTCGCATCAGTTACAGTAAGTTGATTACTACCAACACAAAGGCTGGAAGCTAAAAAGCCTGTTTCCCCGCTTCCCCATAAATAATCGACTGGGGCTGTACCACCAATTATTATAGCAGAACCCGATCCGTCACAAGTGGTATTACAAGTAGGTGGGGTTATAGAAAAAGTAAATACGGTAAGAGGAGCAGGTTCATTAACTTGAATATTAGCAAAACAAACCTCTCCAGATCCTAAGTCAGTAACAATAACGGTATAAGTACCAGCATCAACACCACTGTAACATTGGGTTAACGGACCACCAACCCACTGATATGAATATGAACCTGTTCCAGCAAGAACATTAACGCAAACTTCACCATCAGAAGCCCCCCCACAGCTAATGTCTTGACCATTGAAAGCAGGATTCGATACAACATACGGCTCTATGGTGAGCACGCCACCGCAATTAACCGGTTGAGCAATAGTGTTTACATAGAAAAAGAGAGCCCCTAAAAACAGTATAGTAGCCGTGCTTTTATAAAGAAAATAAGAGATTATCTTTTTCATATAAGGGTTGTACATACGTAGAACAATATGTTAAGTTATATATTTTCGAAGAAAATATATGCTATTGTTACATATTTTTAAATGATTAAGTGTAAATCAAGACGTTTTTTATAGCAGATAAGTTGTATAAACCACCCTAATGATGTGACCAATCTAGCAATACCAGGGTTTAAATAAGGATATTTATCAACGAATATACCTTTATTGAAAAACTGGACAGACGTATGAACTTTTGTTGTTGAAGGGGCAAGCAGATATACCTAAAATAAATTCATGAGTATTGGAACTTGCGATATTTAATCTTGAGGTAGTCATATCAAAAGCATAACCAAGAGAAAAGAATTTTAAAAACTTAACATTCATCATTGCTACAATAGCATCGGTATTTCTCCAAGAAACACCAACATCAAATTTCTTTGAAAGCTCTGCAGTTAGATTCAAATCAATCGCAGGTACAGAAAAGCCAACAAACTTTATCAATGCTGCAGGAACAAGGTTTAAAGATTCTGTTTTAAATCGTTTTCCACCAACTAAATAATGGTGAAATCGGTTTCTTGCATTATTAGAGCCGATTAATCTTTCCCACTTATTAAGCATGATTTGTCGAATACTATATCCAGCAAACCAATCATCATGATTTAAAAATAAACCAGGAGAAAAATCAGGAATAAGATATGTTTTTCCGGTTCCATTAATAAGCGGATCATCAATGTCAGAAATTAGAATTTGTGTAGCATCAACACCGATTTGACTTATTCCACCAAAAATCCCAATTGAAGCTGTAACAGATCTTGCAATTGGAAAATGATAAGCGTAACTAAAATAAACGGTTGATCTACTAAATGGACCTATTTCATCGGATTCAATAAATCCACCAACACCATGTTTTGTTCTAAGGGTTTGAATTTTTTTATGTTTAAGCTCGGTAGAAAAACTAGCAAAGGTAGTTTTAGGGGCACCATTAAAACCTACCCACTGGTTTCGATGTCCAACTTTTACATTTAAGCATTCATTACTTCCCGCCAAGGCAGGATTTAAAGCAAAATAATTGTTTAGAAAGTTTGAATATTGAGGAACCTGCTGAGTAAAATTAATTTTCCAGTAGCTTAGAAAAAAGAATAAGAATATTAATCTCAACATCATCGAATAATTGTTACTGGACCATTGTATATTTTTGAACTTCCAGATGCTGTAATCTCTATAATATAAAAGTAAGTTCCAGAAGGAAGACGGAGGCCTTTGTTTGTTCCATTCCATCTTTTTTCAGAAGAATAGCCGGAAGTGTTAAAAACAATTTGTCCCCATCGATCAAAAACAGTAATTTTTGATCCAGGATAGTTGCTAATATTTGCTATCTCCCAGTAATCATTATACCCATCATCATTAGGTGTAAATGCGGTCATTACGGTTAAAGGGTTAAGCACTACCACCAAAACATCATCTGTATAAGTACATGAATTAATGGTAGAAGAAATAAAATAAGTTGTCGTTGAAATAGGATTAGCTAATGGGTTAGTAATTGACGGATTGGAAAGAGTTTCAATTGGAAGCCAAGAAATTATACCATCTCCAGAGCCATTTAATTGAACACTTTCTCCAGGGAGAACAGATAAATCTTCACCAGCATTAACTATTGGATCAATTCCATCACCAGAAACGGTTATTTCAAATCCACACTCAGCTGCTGATAATCCCGATGCTTCAGCCCCATCGATTTGAATATAATAAGTGCTATTTGGGGCTAAGTTGTTTGCCAACAAAGTAAAGTTATTAGAAGCGCCAGAAACACAGTTAGAAACTGCGATATAAGTTGATTCGTCACAAGGGATAGTAGCATCAATTATTATTCCTTGCAATTCATTGTTAGCCGTTAAAGAAGTATCACTGGTACAAGAAAGTAAATTAATGCTTGCAATAATTTGTCCACCAACGCTATTGGTTGTAAAAGTAAACCAAACAGTATTGTTTATTTCATAGCAAAAGTTTCCAGATAATGAGCTTCCATCTTGGCAGCCGTGACAAGCGCTACTTGTAGCTTGTAAATTAGTTGAATTTACAGTTTGATTAGCGCATAATTCAGTTGCGTTCAGGCAGTTGTCATTTGCAGGTGCTTGTAAAAAACAAGAGGTGGCAGAAAGCGCTAAAAAAAGAAGGCTAAAAAGAAATTTCAAACGTAGTTTAAATTTAGTTTTGGGGTTTAAATGTATAAATATAATTAAGTAATATCTTTAAAAATCTAAATAAGAAATCTATTTTTATAAATTATGGCACGATTTCTGAAAGAGAACAGCAAAACACCTTAACATGAAAAAAATACTACTTACTTTAATAACGTTCGTTATAACAATATCTTGTATTAATGCGCAATATATTAATTACCAAGACGATTCAGGTTGGAATTTTGGTCTCAATTTTGGTGGAACTTGGCAACCAAAGGAGCCCTTTTACTCTTTAACCGATACTATTTTTTCACGATCTTATGCCGGGTTTTCTGGAGGATTTACTTTCGGAAAAGCGATTTATGAAAAAGAAGGAAAGTTTTTCTCTTTTGATTTAAGGTTCAGATATTTGAAAGGAAAAAATTATGGATGGATTGCTCTTGCAGACTCTTTTGCAAATCCAAATATTATGCCAGGTAGCAGTGATTCGGTTTACGCCTATCATAATTATAAAATGAAACTCAACGAGTTTAACTTAGAAGGTGTACTAACATTAAATAGACTAAGAGAAAGAACAGGAATTATTTTGTATGGATTCGGAGGAGTTGGGTTAAATTACTATGGTGTAAGTAGAGATGTTCTTGATAATTCTGCTGGGTTTTTTAACGATGACGCTCCTTATGATTATTCATCTATAAATCTTTCTGATGGACATCAACAAATTGCTAAAGATCTTAGAAATTTAAGTGATTTAGAGTTTGAATCTGAAGTTTTGTCTCCAGAGTTTCAGTTTATGCCATCACTTGGATTAGGATTAGGCTATCAGTTTACAGAACGCTTTTCTATGGGAATTGAGCACAAAATTACTTATGCTCTAAACAATGACATTTCTTACATTCCTTCCAATGGACCAAATGATATTTATCATTATACAGCGCTCCTTTTTAAATGGAATTTGTTTAATGGTGGTGGTTCATCCTCTTCATCTACAAGTTCAAATGCTGGAAATTATTCTTCCCAACCAACTCTTGTTAACCCTCCATCAAATAATGGAAGCTATTCAAACGGACCAACAGTAATTAATACTGGAAATAGACCAATTGTAAATATTATTAATCCTTCCCATGATAATTTAATTGTTCACAATAGTACTTTTCATATGAATGCTAAAGTTTATTATGTGTCTGGAAAGAACCAAATAAAAGTTAAACACAACGGTTTTTACATTCAGAATTTTTCCTATGATGTAAATACAAAGCTAGTTCAAGCGAATTTACTTTTAGCTCCTGGAAAAAACTTTATTGAAGTAGTGGCTACAAATTCTGTAGGTACAGATAGGGACGAAAAAGAAATCATTTTTGAGGTTCCTCAGGTTAATGAAATACCTCCTGTTGTGGTGATTAATCATCCATTTAGTTCACCTTATCAAACAGGTGCTAATCAAATGGTTATTTCTGCAAAAGTTTTAAATGTTTCATCTGCTAATCAGATATCTTTTTTTGTAAACGGATTACAGCACACGAACTTTTTATATAGCCCATCAAATGATGTTTTTACCTCTTCCATCCTTTTGGATGAAGGTCAAAACTTTATCGAGATTAAAGCTGTTAATAATGCAGGCAATGCAGCTGATTCAAAAGTAATTAACTACATCAGCGCGCTTCCTCCAGAAGTAACTATTCAAACCCCTCTTGTTTCAATGCAAAGCACAACAAATCAACTGTTAACAGTGAAAGGTAAAGTGTTAAACGTAAATTCTAAAAATGACATCTCCATTACACATAATGGATATAATATTTCAAATTTTACGTATGATTTTTCAACAAAAGAATTTTCTTTTCCTACGGTTTTAATTCTTGGTCAAAACAGCATCAAGGTTTCTGCCGAAAATGAAGTTGGGACCGATAATGATAGTAGATTGATAAATTATCAATTACCAGAGCAAATAGCTCCGCCTATAGTGATTTTTCAATTTCCATCTAAGAACCCACATACTACACAAAATAGCAACATAACTGTAGTCGCTAAGGTGCTCAATGTTAAAGCTAAAAATCAAATTGGGGTAGCATTTAATGGTTCAACCAGTTCTAATTTTTCATATAACAGCGCCACAAATATGGTTCAAGTGAATTTAAATCTTAACGTTGGAGAAAATGTTATAAAAATAAGCGCCACAAACCAGGCGGGATTTGATGTTGAGCAGATGACCATTAAATATGAGGTTCCAGTAATTGTTCAACCTCCATTGATTAGCTATTCAGCTCCATCTTTAAACCCTTACAATACGTCAACTCAAGAAATTGAAATTACAGGAACTATTTTAAACGTAACTTCTCCTAGTGGAGCAATTGGAACGTTAAATAATCAACAACTTTCTGGATTTACTTTTGATCCGGCAACAAAAAACTTCACTTGTGATGTTGTCTTAAATGAAGGTCCAAACGTATTTGAGGTTGACGCATTTAATAGTGCTGGAACAGCTAGTAAATCCACAATTTTGGTTTATACAACTGAAGAATGCTTAAAACCAACAATAGCTCTTCACTCTCCTTCATCCACTAATATTACTACGGAAAATTCAAAGGGTTATTTAGAGATGACAATTTCTGGACAGGATAATTTCATATTTAAGATAGATGGACAGCAGGTTCCTTCTTATAACTTTGACAATTCCTCAGGAAAGTTTTCCTCATATCTTCATTTAAAGCCCGGTGTTAATACGTATGAATTAATTACCACCAATGAATGTGGTTCAACAACGCAGAAAGTTAACATCATATATGAAGAGGTTCTTCCTTGTGAAGAGCCGGTAATTAATTTGATTTCTCCAAGGGAGTCTCCAGGAAAAAAACAAGTTGAAGTTTCTTCACTCGCTCTTAGGGCTAATGTTATAGGTATAGATAATAGCAAGAAAGTTTCAATTACACTAAATGGAAAAAAAGTGACTGGTTTAAACTTTAACATTCATACAGCAGAGTTGATGGCTAATTTAAGTTTAAATGAGGGAGACAATACAATAGTTATTTCAGCTTCCAATGATTGTGGAACAACTACACAGGAATTACTTATTGAACTTCTTAAGCCTACACCTCCTCCGGTAGTTAATATTACTCAACCCTCTCAGTCTGTTTTTTCTACTTTGGATAACAGTACAACCGTAATAGCAAAAGTTAAAAATGTGTTTTCAAAAGCTGATATTCATGTTTCATTAGACGGTCAGAACACTCCCTTTACGTTTAACTCATCTACAGGTACGGTTACCGCTTCTGTTAATTTAGATTTAGGAAGTAATAATTTTATTATTGAGGCTGAAAATGAATCTGGATCTGATTTGGATAGAGTAGAGATCATTCGAAACGGCACTCCACCAAAAGTTCACTTTACAAATCGTTCAGAGAACACCACTAAAAAGCAGCCAGAAGTTTTAGCGCTTAATTCTAGAATTGCTATTTTGGGTTACGTTAGTAATTATGATGGGGCAAGCTTAAGTGTCACATTAAATGGAAGCCCTGTGAATTTTATTTACAATTCTTCAAATGGAACCTTTAGAGGTAACATTAACATTACTAGCAATCAGCTTTATGAATTAAAATTTGTGGCCTCTAATCAGTGGGGGCAAGATGTCAAATACTTATATATTTTACACCAAACAGCAGGAACAGGTGGTAATTCAAACACTGGTAATAGTGGAAATACTGGAACAGGTGGAAAAACCACTCCATCAATTGGATCTGGAAGTAGTGGTTCATCTACTGGAAAAACCACTCCTTCTTCAGGAAATTCAGGAGGGTCAAAATCTGCAAATACAGGTTCATCAGTAAGTAAAAACACTGTAAATACTAAACCTTCTCAGTCTGAATTTCAAAAAAATATAGCTAAAGGCAATCAGTATTATAATGCAAAAAGATGGTCTACTGCAAAAACATATTACCAAAGAGCATTGAGATTAAAGCCTAATGATAGTTTTTCAAAAAACAGAATAAATCAAATTAATCAAAAGCTTTCAAGAAACAAGGAGACTTCACCGTTTAAACCTGATGTTAAAAAACCAGTTTCCAGACCAACAACAAACCCTACACAGAAGAAAGTAAATGTTACAGCTCCTGGAAGAAGGTAAATTAGGCTTTGGAACTAGTTTTTAATCGTTTGGCAGACAGTTTTTTTTGAAGGGTTCTGTTGTTAAGAATGTCTATGGCTAAATAAATGGCGTTTCTCATTGACTGTTCTGATGCAATATTTTTTTCAACAAGATCGTAAGCAGTGCCATGATCAGGTGAGGTTCGAACAATTGGAAGTCCAGCTGTAAAGTTAACACCTCTTCCTTGGGCAATTGTTTTAAATGGTATTAACCCCTGATCGTGATACATAGCTAAAACACCATCGTAATTGAAAAGATTCTTTGAGCCAAAAAAGCCATCAGCTGGAAAAGGGCCAAAAGCTAAAATGTTTTTATTTTTTACACTGTTAATTGCGGGAATAATGATTTCATTTTCATCATCTCCAAGCATTCCATTTTCACCCGCATGAGGGTTTAAGCCTAAAACAGCAATTTTGGGTTTTAAAATTCCAAAATCAACAATAAGACTTTGATTTAAAAGAGCTAGTTTTTTTTCTATTATATCTTGAGTTAGCAACTCTTTAATATTATGCAGAGGAATGTGGTTGGTAGCCACTCCAACTCTTAAATTTTCCATTACCATTAACATTAGTGATTCATCTAAATTGGCTAATTGTGTTAGGTATTCTGTGTGGCCAGGGAAATTGAAGTTTTTGTTTTGAATAAACTTTTTATTTATGGGTGCGGTTACTAATACATCAATTAAACCATTAGCTAAGTCTTTAGTTGCATGATCTAATGAAGAAAAAGAAAAAGCGCCACTTTCGTTTGTTGGGCAGCCAGGATTTATTTCAAAGTCTTCATGACCAACACTAATTAAATTAATTTGTTTAGATTTTGCAGAATTGACTGAGCTTACTTTAGTATAGTTTGCATTGTATTCAGGAATAAGTTTTTTATAATGTTTTAATACGCTAGTTGAGGCATATACTACTGCAATAAAACTAGACAACAAACGATTGTCTCTAAGAGCTTTAAGTGTGATTTCCGGTCCAATACCATTTGGATCACCAATGCTTATTCCTACTTTAATCATTATTCTATTTAAAGTATAAAATTAAGTATTTATACTTTTTTTAATGGTTATAGTTTTATCTAAACTAAAACAAGAGAGCTATATTCTATAATATCCTTAATTTAAAAGCAACAAAATACTTAATTTAGAGTTTTTATATTGTTTTGATAAGAAGAATTAATATAGTCTTAATTTTTTTCTTTGTTTCAATTTCTGCTATGGCTACCCATAATAGAGGTGGAGAAATAACCTACACACATGTTTCTGGGCTAACCTATTTGTTCACTATTACCACCTGTACAGATGTGGGTTCATCAACTACTGATAGAGATGAATTGTATTTAGATTTTGATTTGGGTACACCATACGCTCAAAGAGACACACTTCAGAGAGATACAGAGACACCAATGCCTTTTGATCATAAAAAAAACGTATACACTGGGCTTCATACTTTTACTTCTGCTGGTACGCACAGAATAACAATGGAAGATCCCAATAGAAATTTAGGAATTGAAAATATATATACACAAAGTGGAGGCTCAAGTGATGATATTGTTTTTGCTCTTGAGGCTTATTTAATAATCGATCCTACTCAAGGTTTAGCAGGGGCAAATAATTCCCCACAGTTTGATGATTGTCCGTGTCCTGCTATTGCTTGTGTAAACAAACCCTATTGTTACAACCCTCTAGCATATGATTTAGATGACGACTCCCTTTCTTATGAACTGGTTGCTCCTTTAGGGTTAGATGCGGTTCCTCTAGTTATTCCTTCAATTTACATGTTTCCAGACGATGTTGGGGGGGGTAATATGACTATTGATCCTGTAACTGGAACGGTTTGTTGGAACAACCCAATGATGCAGGGGGAGTTTAACTTTACCATTAAAATTAATGAATGGAGAAATGGTGTCTCGATTGGATATGTTATTCGAGATGTTCAGCTTACTGTTCAAGCAAACTGCTTAAATGATCCTCCAGAAATTTTACCTATTCAAGACACCTGTATTGTTGCTGGAGAAACCATATCATTTAACATTGAGGGAAGTGATGTTAATTTTGACAACTTAGACATGGTCGCTTCTGGTCTTTCTTTTAATGTTGCCTCATCGCCATCAACATTTAACGCAGTTACCAACCCAGGAATAGCAAATGGTGTGTTTCAGTGGCAAACTAACTGTTCCCACATTAAAGCTGGAGAATATTTGGTATTAATTGGTTTAACTGATGATGGAGATCCTACTTTTTCAGATTATGAATCGTTTAGTATTAATGTAATTCCACCAGCACTTACTGGGCTTGTTTCTTCTGCTTTTGGTAATGGTGTTAATTTAAGTTGGGATGTTTCTAATTGCTCAAATGCTGATGGATATAATATTTATAGAGGGGTTCTGCCAAATCTTCCATTTCCAGACTGTTGTACACCTTTTAATGTTGAGGATTATGGTTTTACTTTTGTTGACCAGGTTCTTGGCGCCTCTACCAACACTTACTTTGACAACAATAGCCTAAATTTAGGTATTGATTATTGTTATGTAGTGACTGCAATTTATGATTATGGTCAAGTAGAAAGTTGCCCTTCTGACACTTCTTGTGTTCGTTTGCTAAAAGATGTTCCTATTGTTACTAATGTTTCTGTTTTTAATACGGATTTAACCTTGGGATCTGATAGTATTATTTGGTCTAAACCAACTGATTTGGACACCCTTCAGTATCCAGGTCCATATTTTTATAAAGTTTTTAGAGGATCCTCAATTTCAAATACCACACTTTTTATTGGACAGACATCACCATCAACCTTATTATCTTTTACCGATACTATATATATTGACAATAACATCAACACTTTTTCTGGACCAAATTTTTATAGGGTGGAATTGTATTATTCTAATAATGGTTCCGATAGTCTTGTGGGAACATCCAATTCTGCTGGCTCTATTTTTGTTGAAGCAGTTGCAAATGATAACCAAGTTGCTCTTTCTTGGAATGAGCAGGTGCCATGGATTAATTCTTCATACAATGTATTTAGGGTAAACCCTTTTGGCCCAGATAATTTATTGGGGCAAACTACAAATCAGTTTTATGTAGATTCAGGATTGGTAAATGGTGTTGAATACTGTTATTATGTTATTAGTACAGGAGAATATACTGACTCAAGTATAAACAACCCTCTTTTAAATGTTTCTCAATTAATTTGTGCTACACCAACTGATTTAACACCCCCTTGTCCTCCAGAGCTTTTTATAAGTGGCGACTGCATTGAGGGAGAGAATACAATTTGGTGGACTAATCCAAACAATACCTGCGCTGATGATGTAATGTCTTATAATTTATATTTTAAAGCGGTAGACACCTTAGACTACTTATTATTAGCAACCTTTTCAACTTCTTCAGACACAAGTTTTGTGCATACAAACTTATGGAACAACACAATACCATCCATTGCTGGCTGCTACAGAGTTACCGCTGTTGATTCTGCTCAGTACTCAAATGAAAGCATTTTTAGCAATGAATTTTGTGTTGATAACTGTCCCGATTATTGGTTCCCAAACGTGTTTACGCCCAATGCAGATGGGGATAATGATTATTTCTTAGCCATTGCACCTTTTAGTTATATAGAGAGTATAGACATTAAAATTTACAATAGGTGGGGATTGCTTGTTTATGAGTCGAAAGACCCTTATTTTAAATGGGACGGTAATAGGTTAGACAACAGTCTGCCAGTACCATCGGGTGTTTATTTTTACAATTGTATAGTAAATACTATTCGTCTTTCTGGTATTGAGCCTATAACCTTAAATGGGTATTTGCATTTATTTAGGGATAATGGTCAACTAGGTAATTAATTAATATAGAAAAATGTTTACAGGAATTATAGAAACTATAGCAGAGGTTTTAAGTATTACACCACAAGGAAGTAACATTAATATTGAACTATCTGCTGATATTTCTAATTCCTTAAAAATTGACCAAAGTGTTTCTCATAATGGGGTTTGTCTAACAGTGGTTGAATTAACACAAAATGGATATGTTGTAACAGCGATTGAAGAAACCTTAGTTAAAACAAATTTAGGGAGCTTAAAAAAAGGAGATTTTGTTAATCTTGAGCGATGCACAAAGGTGGGTGACCGTTTAGATGGCCACATTGTTCAGGGACACGTTGATGGTGTTGCTAAGTGTGAAAAAATTGAACACTTAGATGGAAGCTGGAAATTTCCTTTTATTGGTGATTCCGATATAGACACTCTTACTGTAAATAAGGGTTCAATAAGTATAAATGGAGTTAGCCTAACTGTTGTTCATACGCAAAATAGACGATTTTGCGTTGCAATTATTCCATACACCTATCAAAATACCACTTTTAGATTTTTAAAAGAAGGAGATGCCGTTAATATTGAATACGATATTATTGGAAAATATGTGATGAAAAAAAGAGTATTTAAAGCTTAATTTACTTTCTCAAATTGAGAAAGAACAATTACTTCAACTGTTGGCCAAAGAATACTTTCAGTGTCATTAGGTCCGGTGTGTTTTGCCTCACATACTTTATTTAATGAATCAAGTGCTTGCTTTCCTTCCCAATCTAAAACATTGAGTTCCGCTTTTAGAAAAAACTCATCATAATCATCAATAGACCAAGTAAATGGTTGACTTTTTTGTTTACCATTCATTTCTAAAACTAAACTACCATCACCACTTTTATCACCATTAATTTCAACTATTTCTCCTTTTATGGAAAGAGGGTTTACTAAAACTCCAAAAAAATGGTTAATAATTTTATAGTCTCTGTCTTTATCATTGGTATTTGTTGAGCTGGTGAAAAGCTCAAATGAGACCCCCTTTAATGCATCTAAAACAGTGCTGGTATCTTTAAATCCAACAAAAGAGATAGAGTCAAACTTTCCGTTTACTGGAACTTTTTTTGAGTGTTTAAATGCCGTCCATTTAACTGAAGTGTTTTTTGGTGAATTGTACAAGGAAGATGGTTCAGAAAGCTCAACTTTCTCGATTTGCTGATCGATAGCAATGTTGTCAATTTGTTCATTAGAACAGCAGACAAGAAACAGACTTAGTAATAAGATGAAAATGTGTTGTCTCATTTTTTTTCAAATTTAATTAGCGATGCATTTTTTTCTATAGTATCATTTTCGTTAACCTCAATAGATTCAATTACACCATCAATGGGTGATCCTAGAACGTTTTCCATTTTCATGGCTTCTAGAATAACTAAAGGATCTCCTTTTTTAATTGTATCACCAGGCTTTACTTTTATTGCTAAAACAACACCTGGCATTGGCGCTTTAAGTTGATCAACATCTGTTGAGCTGTTGGCACTAATTCCAAATTTTTTAAGGATACTATCTACCTGTTTTTCGAGAGTTATTTGCACTCTTTTGCCGTTTACTTTAAGTAGAACAGAATTGTTTTCTTGATCAAAGTGAAGTAATCTACAATTGTATTTAACTCCATTTTTTTCAAGCGTAATTGAATAATCTTCTTTTTTTATAACCAGGTAGTTAGAGATAAAAAGGTCATCTATTGCTGTTGAGGTGTTTTGATATTTTCCTGTAATCAATTTTTTTTTGTAATAGTTACAGCGAAGGTAATTAAACAAAAGCAAATATTAAACTCAATTATATGTTACAATTCAGCATATTTGTTAAACAAAAGTATTTTTATTGATGAAAAAACAGCGTATAAAACAACAGCTATTAAGTGTTTTTTGCTTGAGTATTTCCTTTTTGTTTTCTTGCACTGGCTCAAAGCCAATCACTTCAACACCTAAAGAAATTACCACCTCAACGACCACTAAACAACAGGTAGTTCCATTATATCAAAAAACAAAATCTAGAGAAATAGATGTTCTTCATACCAAACTTATGGTTGATGTTAATTGGGAAAATAAGCAGCTAAATGGCGAGGCTTATTTAACCATTAAACCATATTATTTTTCTTTAGATACTGTTGTTCTAGATGCAAAGGCCATGACCATAGAAAAAGTTAGACTTCTTTCTAAAAATAAAGAGTTACCTATTGAAGCAATTAATACTGGGAAAAAATTAAAAATCCCACTTCCTTATAGAGCCTCAAAAACAGACACTATTGATTTGTATATTAAATACATAGCTAACCCAGAAAAAGTAACACAAAAAGGCTCTTCGGCAATATCCATGGCAAAGGGATTGTATTTTATTAATGCCAAAGGCAGTAACCCTAATAAGCCTCAACAATTGTGGACTCAAGGAGAAACAGAGGCTAACTCTGTTTGGTTCCCTACAATTGATAATCCGGTAGAGAAGACAACTCAAGAGCTATTTATTACTGTAGAAGACAGATTTAAAACACTATCTAACGGAGAGTTAATTTACTCTTCCCTTTCTGAAGATGGTTTTAGGACAGATTATTGGAAAATGGAAAAACCGCACTCACCTTACCTATTTATGATGGCTATTGGAGAGTTTTCAATTGTTGAGGATTACTGGAAAAAAGACAATGGAGAAGTTATGGATGTTTTTTATTTTGTTGATCCAAAATATGAGTCGCATGCTAAGGCTATTTTTGGCAAAACCCCTAAAATGCTCACCTATTTTTCAAAAATTCTAGGGTTTGAATATCCTTGGAATAAGTATCATCAAGTAGTTGTTGAAGATTTTGTTTCTGGGGCAATGGAAAATACCACCGCCACTATCCATGGAGACTTCCTTCATCAAACCAAGCGAGAAATAATTGACGGAGGAAATGAATCTATTATTGCACATGAATTGTTTCATCATTGGTTTGGTGATTTGGTAACTTGCGAAAGCTGGTCCAACCTTCCCTTAAATGAATCTTTTGCAAATTACAGTCAATACTTGTGGGATGAATACGAATATGGTAAAATGGAGGCAGATATGAATGCATTTCAAGAAATGGAAGGATATTTTTTATCTGCTCAGCAAGCTGGGTATAAAGACTTAATCAGGTTTGATTTTCTTGACAAGGAGGATATGTTTGATGGACATTCTTACAATAAGGGCGGTAGAATCCTTCACATGCTCAGAGATTATTTAGGAGATGATGCTTTTTTTGATGGGTTGACCCTTTACTTAACTACACACGCCTATGAAACCGCTGAAGCTCATGATTTGAGAATAGCTTTCGAGAAGGTTTCAGGGCTTGATTTAAATTGGTTTTTTAATCAGTGGTTTTATGCTAAGGGTCATCCTATTTTGGAAATTAAACAGAATTATTCAGCAGAAGCTAAAGAACTAAAGCTTATGATACATCAAAAGCAGGATACAGAAAATTGGCCATTATATAGTTTACCCATTCAAATTGATATTTATACAGAAAATGGAGTTGAGCATTATAAAAAATGGATTACGAAAAAATATGACACAACCAGCTATGCATTAAATCAGCAGCCGCTTCTTGTTAACGTAGATGCTCATAAAACCTTATTGTGTAAGAAAACAGATTTAAAAAGCACTAAACAATGGATACATCAAATGCTTAACGCACCACTTTGGTTAGACAAAAAAGAAGCAATTGACAAATTAGCCAAAAGCAAAGAAAAAGAAGTTTTAGAAGCCATGTTAAAGATGTTACATCATGATTTTTGGAACGTTAAATTAATGGTGATTCGAAAGATAAAAAATACTGTTGCTTTATATCCAGAAAAAGTAAAAACAGCACTATTGTCACTTTCCATTAAAGATTCAAGCCCAAAGGTTCGTGCAGCAGCAATTCGCTCTCTTGGAAAATTTTATCCAATAAGTGACGACATTTCAATAGTAATAAAAAAGGCACTTAAAGATTCCTCATATCAAGTAATAAGCGATGCATTAAAAGTGATTGTAAAAAATGATTCTTTGACAGGCCTAAAACTAGCGAAAGGTTTTGAAAAAGAAGAAAGTTCTATTGTTAACCAAACCGTAGCTGCTATTTATGCAGATTATGGAAATCAACATCAACATCAGTTTTTTTTAAATACTATTGATGAGCTGTCAGGTTTCAATAAATATTCTTTTTTACAACAGTATTTCAACTATTTGTTAAGACAAGAAATTTCGGTTATTGATGTTGGAGTCGTTCAATTTGAAAAAATTGCTAGACACGGTAAGCCCTGGTATTTAAAACTTTCTGGTTACCATTTGCTTTCAGCTATTAAGGATTATCATCAAGAAAAAATTGATCGATACAACAGTGAGATTGTTAATTCTGCAAAGGAAAATACTCAGTTAGATCAATTGCAAATTACTCAAAGCAAAAAAGAGCACCAAAAAAGAGTAGACTATATTAGTGATTTACTTAAGGAACTAATTAGTGAAGAATCCAATCAGGAAGTATTAAAGTACATTGGCAATAAATAGTTTGTTTGGCATTTACATACATATTCCTTTCTGCAAAAAAGCCTGTACATACTGTGATTTTCATTTTTCTACAGCAATACAATCCAAACAGGAGGTTTTAACAGCTATTTTGCATGAAATTTCATCAAGAAAACAGGAATTAAATGGTGTGGTTGATTCTATTTATTTTGGTGGGGGAACGCCAACTGCAATTGATTTAAGTGATTTAAATCTAATTTTAAGTTCTATTAAAAACAATTATGTAATTGTAGAAAATCCAGAAATTACAATAGAAATAAATCCCGAAGACCTGTCAAAAAGTGAGTTTATAAAGCTAAAAGAAATTGGTTTTAATAGATTAAGCATAGGTATTCAATCTTTTCAAGATAATGTTCTTAAATGGATGAATCGATCGCATTCTCCAAAAAAAGCAATAGACGCAGTAGCACATGCGCAAGCTGCTGGTTTTGGCAATATTAGTATAGATTTAATTTACGGATTACCAGTTTTTTTAAATAGAAATTGGAATAAGGATATTGATATTGCCTTAAGCTTAAATGTTCAGCACATTTCATCTTACAACCTAACTAAAGAAAAGTCTACCAAGCTATACATGGATGTTAAAAAAGGAAAATATACTATGCCAAACCAAGACATTTGCTCACAAGAATTTAAGCTTCTGGTTGATAAATTGACCAATAAAAGGTTCGAGCAATATGAAGCATCTAATTTTTCTCTTAATGGATACCGTTCTGCTCACAATTCTTCTTATTGGTCCTCTAAGCCATATTTGGGAATAGGACCATCAGCACATTCTTATAATGGGAAAAATATAAGAAGATGGAATGTTGCTAGCAACAAAAAATACTCCAAGGACGTATTGTCATTTAGCGACTATTTTCAACAAGAAAAACTCAGCAATGAGGATCTTGCTAATGAGCTTATTTTATTGGGAACTAGAAGCGACAGCGGAGTAGATTTAAATAGACTTTTTTCTCTTTTAAATCAGCAACAAGAACAAAGCTTAATAAAACAAATTAAAGCTCTAAAAGAAAAAGAGCTTATTACTCAGCAAAATAATAAGCTTATTGTTTTTGCAGAGAACTTTTTATTTTCAGATTATATTGCTAGAGAATTGTTTATATTGCCTTTGTGAAAATAAGTGTAAATATTAAAGGCTCTTCCTATTCTGCTGAGCTGTCTTCTCCAATTGATATTTCAATAACTACCAATCAAGACTCCTCAAGTATTGCTTGGTTTGTTCCACGTATGAAGGTCGAGCCTGTTATTAGCAATCGTTTTATTGGTAGTGTTGAAAAAGGAGGAGATGTAAATTTTAGAAATTTATTTTTTAACCCTCATGGCAATTGTACACACACAGAAAGCGTTGGTCACATTTCAAACCAAGTTTATTCGGTACACAATAGTTTAGATAGGTTTCATTTTTTAGCAGAATTAATCACCATAACCCCGATAATTTTAAAAGAGGATGTTTCTAAATGGATGAAAAAAGGAGATTCTGTAATTACTTTAGATCAATTAAAGGGTGTTATTGGTAAAGATGCTGAGGCACTTATCATCAGAACAACCCCCAATTCCGATAAAAAGAGAAGTCAAAATTACAACAACTCAAACTGGCCTTATTTAACTCCGGAAGCAGCGACATATATTAGAAAGATGAACATTTTTCATCTATTAATTGACCTTCCTTCAATTGATAAAGAAGAAGATGGAGGCTTGTTAGTTGCGCATAGGGCTTATTGGAATTATCCAAAAGAGGTTGATTTAAAAAGAACCATAACAGAAATGGTCTATGTTCCAGACCATGTAAAAGATGGTTTTTATTTACTGAATTTGGTGTTGGCTAACATAGATAATGACGCAAGTCCTTCAAGACCTGTGTTATATAATTTATCAAAATAAAATTTTATTTTTAACCAAAAAAGTATAAATTTATTCCAAAATCAATAGATTTTAAATTAAAACACGAAATATGAAGCTTGATACTATAGATTTAAAAATACTTAAAGTTTTACAAGAAAATAGTAAAATAACAAATATTGAGCTGAGTAAAAAAATAGGTCTTTCTGCTGCTCCAACCTTAGGTAGAGTGCAAAAATTAGAGAAGCAGGGATTTATTTCTAGTTATCATGCAAAAGTTAATAAATCAAAAGTAGGGCTTGGTTTTATGGCTCTAGTTCAAGTTTCAATGCTAAGACAAAGTAGTGCTGCTGTTAAAAATTTCCTAGACAAAGTAATGGAAATAGATGAAATTATTGAATGTCTGCAACTTACCGGAAATTTTGACTATCAGCTGCGGATTGTTGTTAAGGATATTCCTGCTTTTGACCGAATTATAGCACAGAAATTGGGTGCTATTGAAGAAATAGGCCAAATGCAAACAACAGTTGTATTGTCTACACAAAAAAATTCTCCAGTTATGCCTTTAGATTATAGCAAAGGGTTAAAAACCGATTAAAAAGTAGATCGAATAGAAATCATAAAGGCTCTTCCAGGGGCACTAATTCCTGAAGCAAAAGTTTTATAGTGAGCGTCCATAAGGTTATATGCTGCAAATTGTAATTGTGCTAAAGAATGCACTTCAAAACCTAATCTAATATTGAGGCTATACCAAGATGGATTTCCATCAATAGTAGCTTCTGCAGGGTTGTCTACACTTCCAGAAGCATATTGATTTATTCTTTTCCATCCGTTGTACTCTGAAAAGAATTCTATATCCCATTTGTTTTTTTCATACACCACTCTGGTTCTTCCAAAAAGTGGGGGAATATGAGCAAAAGGTTCATTACTGTTGGAAATAGATCCAACACTGTAGCATAAAGATGACCTGAAAGAAAGAAACTTGCTCATATTGAGCCTAATTGTTCCAGTTGCACCGTAAACAAAAGCACTTTCAGCATTGGTATTGGTTCTTACTTTACAAAGCACGCCATCAAATAAAATGGAATCCATTCCATTTAAAGAAAAGTCTGAACGAATAATGGCATTATCAAGGTAAGTTCCATACAGCGCACCTTTTAAGACAAGTAATGGTGTGGATTTATTGGTGTTAATTAATTGAACAAAACCAACTTCAGAACAATAAGCTTGTTCTGATTTCAATTCAGCATTTGGAACAACAACATACAAATCCTTTTTAAAAACTTTCCCAAAATCATCAATATTGGGAGCTCTAAAACCTGAACTAAAGCAAATGTTAAAGCTAGTTTGTTTAGTTGGGGAATACGCTGCTTTTAAACTTCCATTTAATGATAAGTTGTTGTTTTTAATGGTTTCAAAAGGCAAATTAATAAATGAAGTATCATTAAAATTAGCATTTAATAAAATATGACTAAAACGAAACCCACCTTCAATACTTAGTCGATTGATTCTTTTTTTATAGTTCACATAAAATGCACTAGAGGAAAGGGAGCTACCTCCATCTGGATACCTAGTGCTTTCAGGTAATCTTTCTAAAGAAATACTATTTTCTTTATAAGCCCTGCTGGATACTTCGTTATAAACCAGCTCACCACCGTAATAAAATTTACTGGTTGAATCAATAGCTTTAACAAAATCAATATTTATTGCAGAAATAGCTACATCTTCTTTTCTTATACTTCTTTGAATTTCTCCAAAAGGCCGAGTAATTCTATCTTCATCAATTTTTTGATGCGATAAAACAATTACCCCTTTATCGTAAAGAGAATTGTAATTGGTAAATTCAACAGTAAAGCTTGAAAGTAATCTGTTTTGAGGTCCATAATACCACTGGCTGTATTCTGGAGTTCCAAGACTAGTTAGATTGTTAAGACGATCATATCTATTAATTTTTGATGAGGTACTGTATTGAACATTTAGCTTAAATTGTAAATTATCATTAGGTTTAAAAACAAGCTTTTGCAACAAGTGGTACTGGTCAAAACCTGTTCCTTTTTGTACTAATGAATCGGAATTAATTACCACACTATCAACACCATTTTCTGTTACAGTATAGAAATTACTATACCCCCAATTTTCGTAATTGTGAAAACGCCTTCTCCCCATTTTAATGTCATCAAAATGGCTTATTGTAAATGAGCTTAAGCTTCCCCATTTATCATTGCCAAAAGAAAAATCAAAATGATTGGTTTTTTCTTTGTTGGCAGAATTAAATCTAGAAAGAAAAGATCCATTATAGCTAATACTGTCTTTATGAGAGAATATAGGATCTTTGGTTTGAAAGTGTACAACTCCACCAATTGCATCACTCCCATATATAACTGATCCTGGACCATACTCAATGTCGATTTGGCTAAGAATATTATTGTCTAGTGTAATGCTGTTTTGTAGGTGCCCACTTCTATATATTGCGTTGTTCATGCGAACACCATCAATAACAAGAAGCACTCTATTTGCTTCGAAACCTCTTATTATAGGGCTGCCTCCACCCCCTTGACTTTTTTGAATTGTTATAGATGAAGCGTTAGTTAACACATCTGCTGTAGTTTGAGCGTTACTTTCAATAAGTTTTTCTTCAGTAATGCTCTCTTTTTCCAATGATTGATCAGAAATAAGGCGCTTTTTTTCTCTCAAAGTAGAGGTTTCAAAAGAGGGAAGAGTATAATCAGCAAGCGTTAAGGTTACCCAGTAGCCATTAATTAGTAACTTATCTAATGATGTGGTGTAAAAATTGTATCCAGGTTTAAAAAAAAGTAACGTGTCTGTGTTTTTAAAACCATCTAAATTGGCAACCCCCTTGTATGATGTTTTGGTATACGCACTTTTGGTTGAAGTGTAAATTTCAACACCATCAAGAGGCTCTAAGTATTCATTAACAACTTTAATTTCTTGAGCAAAAACACAACATCCAAATAGGACTAAAAATCCGCTATTAATTAATCGTAGCATGAAACTTATGAAAAAACGGTTTTTAAAATGCTGTGCGAAGATATTTTATTAGCATTAAAATGAAAATGAAACGCTAAATATTGAAATACTAGTTCTAGTAAGTTATTTCTTGTTCTTTTGGAAAGGTTCATAGGGTTTTTGTCATCAATAGTCGTGCCTAAAAGCTTTGAAAATAGTAGTGATTGTTCTTGGTCTTTTGTAAAACCATCGTTTTTTGTTGTAAACACTCCCTTTTCAATATTAAAAAATGCGTTTTTTTCTGAGTAGTTTTTTTGAGGGGCGATTCCTAAAAAGTCCAAAAGATGAACCAAAAACAAAAGATGAAAATTTGCATCATATTCTTGAATTTCAAAAAGCAAGAATGAATTTTTAATATAAGGATATAGATCAGCTGAATAATCCCCTTCCTTAAGTAAGTTATTAAGCACTTCAGTTAAAAAAAGAGCAACACTCGTTTTTCTTATGTCGCTCGTTATTTGATGACAGGGAAAAACTAGATTTTGTTTTGATCCAGAGTTAATGGATTTTTCAATTTTGAAAGACGATTGAAATTCAATAAAGTGCATGGGTTGAAAAATATAAGGAGTGTTTTTTTTTCTTAACCCTTTAAAAATAAATGCCTTTCGCCCGTAATTCTTTGTAAATAAATGTACAATAGAAGAATTATCGGTATAAGGAAATACATTAAGAAAAAGCCCTTCAAGTTGATTCATCTTCTAATGTAATTGGAAATTCTATGTAAAATGTTGTGCCTATTTCTACAGTGGATTTAAAATGTATATTTCCATTGTGAGCATCAATTATTTGCTTAACCATTGCAAGTCCAAGCCCAGTTCCTGTCGTTTTAGTAGTAAAGTTGGGTTCAAATATTTTTTCTTTTGCTACTTCTTCAATTCCACACCCATTATCAGAAATAGAAACAAAAAATAAGCTGTCATTTTTTGAGAGCGTAAGTAGTATTTTTCCTTCTACAGAGTCATCGATTGCTTGAATCGCATTATTTATAATATTATTAAAAACTCTAATGAGCTGATCCAAGTCTCCCTCAATAAAAGCAGTTGTAATATTATTATCCTTAAACTTAAAAGAAGTGTTTTCTTTAGATTTAAAAAAATCAATTGTAGATAAAAGCAACTCTTTTAAATCTAATTTTTTTAGTTCGTGCTTTGGCATTTTAGCAAATCTTGAAAATTCATTTGCAATACTAGTTAGGGTATCAATTTGTTGAATAATTTTTTTAGAAAACTTTTGCAAATGAGCTTTGAAATTATCATCGTTAGGATCTAAAGAGCGCTCCAAATGTTGCACACTAAGTTTCATTGGGGTTAATGGATTTTTAATTTCATGTGCCACCTGTTTTGCCATTTCTCTCCATGCGCTTTCTCGTTCACTTTTTGCCAATTTTAAAGCACTTTCTTCTAGCATGTCAATCATAGTATTGTACTGTTTGACAAGCGCACCAATTTCATCTTTACCTTCCCAGCTTATTTTTTCATTTGCTTTATGAATACGAACAGTTTTAAGTTTTTCTCCTACAACACGCAAAGATTTGGTTATATAGTTGGATAAAAAGTAAGCGATTAGACTAGCACCGATAAGTAAGAAAAGATATACTTCAATAAGAGTTGTTAAAAATAAATTTAGCTCATTTTTAACAGGTGATAACTGAGTGTTGTAAGGAATATTAATAATAACTAGGTTTTCGTCTAAGTTGTTTTTAACATAGGTAAAGGTGCTTACACTTGAGTTGTTTAGATTTTGAACTTGTCGTTTTTTAGATGTTTTTAAGTTACTTAAAATTGATGAATCCATTTTTAGGGTGTAGTAATTGGGATCAGAATAGTCGTATTTACTAGACATTAAAATATCTCCATTTAAGTTAAAAACATTAATTTCAATTTTATTTACATCGGAGAGCTCTTTGATTTTATCATCAAAATCTTTAAGAACAAAATCCATTTTTTCAAGCTGATCAAGGTCTTTAAAGAAGTATTGTAAAGACATGATAATTGTTTTCTCCTTTCTTAAAAGTCTTTCAGAGTGGTAGCTTTTATTTTGGTTGTTAAAAAAAACAATAGTAGCTATTCCTATAATTATTAGAGACACTAGAATAAGCGCCAACATAGATATGTAAATCCTTCCTCTGAGTTTAAAGCGAAAAAACTTCATTATAGAGTAAAAATAAAAAATCCCATTAGTAGATGCTAATGGGATTAAAGGAATGTTTTAATTAGTGTTTATCCATTAAGCGCTTCAGCACCACCAACAATCTCTAAAATCTCATTGGTAATTGCCGCTTGTCTGGCCTTATTATAAGTTAGCTTCAGATCTTTAATAAGCTCAGAAGCATTGTCTGTTGCTTTATGCATAGCCGTCATTCTTGCTCCATGTTCAGAAGCTAGCGAATCTAGCATGGCTTTATAAAAAGACACTTTTAGTGAATTTGGAATTAAATCTGTGATAATTTCTTCTTGTGAAGGCTCAAATATATAATCTGTATTATCAGTTGACTTTTCTTCGTTTTCAGACTTAACAATTGGCAGTAATTGCTCGGACATTAGTAGTTGAACAGCAGCGTTTTTAAAGGAATTATATACAACAAGAATTTTATCAAATGTTCCATCGCTATACTTCTCCATTAATACCTCTGTTAAAGGAACAATATTTTCAAAAGATAAATCATCCCAAAGTGAAGCATTATTTTCAGGTAAGTTGTTTCCTGCTATATATGAATGTTTTTTAAAAACATCATTGGCTTTCTTACCAACTGGGAGCACAGTAACATTAGACTCACCAAGTTCAGCAACTAATTTTTTTACTTGCTTAATGACATTGTTGTTAAAACCACCACAAAGCCCTCTATTAGAAGTTAACGCAACAATAAGCGTGTTTTTTTCTTCTCTTTCTCTAATAAATGGATTATCAGCTGTGTCAATAGAACTAGAAACATTAGCTAATATCTCTTGCATTTTTTCTGCATAGGGACGCATCTGAACAACAGCATTCTGTGCTCTTTTTAATTTTGCCGCAGAAACCATTTTCATTGCAGAAGTAATCTGCATGGTTGAATTTACTGAAGATATTCTAGTTCTTATTTCTTTTAAGTTGTCCATTTTTTAGTTTTTAAAATGAGCTACTAATTTAGTTTACGTATTTAGCACTTAACTCTTCAACTACTGTTTTTAAAACAGTAGTTACTTCAGCAGTTAGTTTTCCAGCTTTTAACACGTCCAACTCTTCTCTATGTTTATTTCTAAGGAAGCTTAAGAATTCTGCTTCAAAGTCCTGAATTTTATTAACAGGAACATTGGATAGAATTCCAGTTGAACCACAATAAATTATAGCAACTTGCTCTTCAACAGGAAGTGGAGATCCTTCATTTTGTTTTAGAATTTCAACATTTCTTTCTCCTTTTCCTAAAACAGCCATAGTAGCAGCATCCAAATCTGAACCAAACTTAGCAAACGCCTCAAGCTCTCTGTATTGTGCTTGATCCAACTTAAGTGTACCAGACACTTTTTTCATTGATTTTATCTGCGCAGAACCACCAACTCTAGAAACTGAAATACCAACGTTAATTGCAGGACGTACACCAGAGTTAAACAAGTTTGCTTCCAAGAAAATCTGACCATCTGTAATAGAAATTACGTTGGTTGGAATGTATGCAGATACATCACCAGCTTGGGTTTCAATGATTGGAAGCGCTGTTAAAGATCCACCACCCTTAACTTTACCTTTTAAAGAGTCAGGTAAATCATTCATTTGAGAAGCAATTTCATCAGATGCGTTGATTTTAGCGGCTCTTTCTAATAATCTTGAGTGAAGATAGAAAACATCACCTGGGTATGCCTCTCTTCCTGGAGGTCTTCTCAATAAAAGAGAAACCTCTCTGTAGGCAACAGCTTGCTTAGATAAGTCATCAAAAACAATAAGAGCAGGTCTTCCAGTATCTCTGAAGTATTCACCAATTGCAGCACCCGTAAATGGAGCGTAGAATTGCATTGGAGCAGGGTCAGATGCATTTGCTGCAACTACCACTGTATAATCCATGGCACCAGCTTCCTCTAGTTTGTTAACAATACCTGCAACCGTAGATCCTTTTTGTCCTACAGCAACATAGATACAGAATACAGGTTCACCTCTATCGTAAAATTCTTTTTGATTAATAATTGTGTCAATACACACAGTGGTTTTTCCTGTTTGTCTATCACCAATAACTAGCTCTCTTTGACCTCTTCCAATTGGAATCATTGAGTCAATAGCTTTAACTCCAGTTTGTAGAGGTTCATTAACAGGTTGTCTGTAAATAACACCAGGTGCTTTTCTCTCAATAGGCATTTCGAATACTTCCCCTTCAATAGGACCTTTACCATCAATTGGCTCACCAAGCGTATCAACAACTCTTCCTAACATTTTCTCACCTACTTTTATAGATGCAATTTGGTTGGTTCTTTTTACGTTATCACCTTCTTTTATTTCATTAGATGATCCCAAAAGTACCGCACCAACATTATCTTCTTCTAAGTTTAGCGCTATTCCTTTAAGGCCGTTGTCAAACTCAATAAGCTCTCCATATTGTACGCCCCCAAGGCCATATATTCTTGCAATACCATCTCCTACTTGAAGAACAGTACCTACCTCTTCTAATTCTGTTCCAGATTTAAATCCTGAGAGTTGCTCTCTTAATATTGCTGATACTTCAGCTGGTTTAATTTCTGCCATTTTTTTAATTTTAAGTCTAAAATTCTGCTATATAAGGGTTTTCACTGAAAGCCTTTTTAAGCTCTCTTATTTCTTTACTAATTGAAGTGTCAATTTGACGATCTCCAATACGTAAAATAAAACCACCAATTATTTCTGGGTTTACTTTTTCTATTATTTCAAAACTATCTCCCTTTTCTTTATTGTAAAGGGAAACAATGCTATCAATTTTGTTTTTATCCAACTTAATTGCTGTTGTTACTTCCGCGGTAATTACGTTATTTAACAACTTGTATTGATCAATAAATGATTTTGCAATTGCGTGAATAAGCGATTCTCTTTTTTTAGAAGAAATCAATTGTAAAAACAGCAAAGAAAGCGAATTTAGACTTCCTTTAAAAACTGCACTTAAAATAGCTTGTTTTTTATCTGTATTTACAACAGGGCTTTTAAGTAAAAGCTGTAAGTCTTTATTTTCTGCAACAGTGTTTTTAATTAAAGACATATCGTTAAACACGTCTTTAAGAACATTTTTTTCTTCTGCTAGACCAATAAGAGACTTGGCATATCTTCTTGCTGCTAAAGAATCTTTCATGGTGTTTAATTTAAGTTTACTTCTTTAACCATAGAATCAACTAATGCTTTTTGCTTGTCATCAGATGAAAGTTGATCTTTAACAATTTTCTCTGCAATTTCAAGCGATAGAATAGCTACCTGATTTTTCAATTCTGTTATTGCAGCCATCTTTTCGTTTTTAATTACTTCTCTAGCATCAGTAAGAATTTTATCGGTTTCCTGCTTAGCTTTAGCTTTAGCATCAGAAATAATCTGATTTTTCGTGTCTCTAGCTTCTTTAAGCATTGTATCTCTATCGGCCAATGATTCTTTTTTGATTTTATCTCTTTCAATATTAAGCTGATCAAGTGATGCTTTAGCTTCATCTGCAGCATTAATTGCTTTTTCTATACTGTCAGATCTTTTTTCAACAGCATCTAAAATAGGCTTCCATGCGTATTTTTTAAGAATAAAAACCAATAGTAAAAATACTACTGAAGTCCAAAATATTAATCCTATACCGGGGGTTACTAAATCTAATGGGTTCATTTTCTTTTTTTTAATTAACTGCTTGCAACCAACCGTTACAAGCAGTTAAGGTTCATTTTATTTGGTATTACCCTTGTAAAAGAGCAACAACAACACCAAATAATGCAACACCTTCAACAAGTGCTGCTGCAATAATCATGTTTGTTTGAATCATTCCAGAGTGTTCTGGTTGTCTTGCCATTGATTCCAATGCAGAACCACCAATTTTTCCGATTCCGATTCCTGCTCCAATTGCTGCTAATCCAGCTCCAATTGCTGCTATTCCTGTTACCATTTTAGTTGTTTTTTAGGTTAAACATATATATAATTAGTTAGTGGTCTTCCACTATAGCTAATCCAATAAATAGTGAGGTTAACAATGTAAAGATATATGCCTGAAGAAATGCAACCAGCAATTCTATTAGGTACATAAACAGTACAAAAGCTACTGATACTGGCGCCACCCCAAAAGCACCTCCAGTACCCAAGCCACTTTGAGCCATAAAAATCAAAGAAAGCAAGCTTAGTATTACAATATGACCAGCAGTCATATTTGCAAAAAGTCGTATCATTAACGCAATTGGCTTAATGAAAATACCAACAATTTCTATAGGAAGAAGAATAAGGTATAATGGGACTTTAGCACCCCATCCCATACTACTTCCAAGTGGATTGAAAATGTGCCCCCAATAGTTTTTATTCCCGCTAAAGTTGGTAATAATTAGTGTAAATACTGATAAAACAAGAGTTAAAGCAATGTTTCCAGTAACATTAGCTGCACCGGGAAGTAAACCAAGTAGGTTATTGATTAAAATAAAAAAGAAAAGTGTTAGTAAGTAGGGTAAGTATTTTTTGTAGTTGTGACCGATATTTGGTTTGGCAACATCATCTTTGACAAAAAGAACTAGTGGTTCTATAAAAGCTTGAATACCTCTTGGAACACCGTTGTTTTTTCTGTAAGCTTTTGCTACCTTTCTTAAAATAAAGAAAAGTAAGGTAACCGCAAGTAGCATTGATGCCACATTTTTAGTAATAGAGAAATTTAAAATGGTTTTCCCAGAAGCTTCTGAAATATGACCATGTTCGTCTATTTCGTATACACGATCGCCTTTTGTTACTGTTTCGTGTCCATGATGAAAAGCACTAGACATAAAGACATCTAAATTACCATCAGTTAGTAGTATAACAGGTAGCGGAATTGAAAAATGTGTTCCTTTAAAAGTGAAAAAATGCCAATCGTGAGCGTCTGAAATATGATGCATCACATCTGGAACGGGATTGTATAGCTCATTAGTTTCCGTTGAAGAAGATTCTTTGTTGTGAGAATCGGGATTACTTGCGAACATTCCTAGTGAAAGAAGGAAGAAAAAGGAGATGCTAATTGCTTTATGTAAACGCTCCATGTATTTCAGTTTGCTGTTAATAATTTCGGCAAAAGTAGATAAATATTTTAGTTATGGAAATGTATATTAAAAGAATTTGACAAGATACTTGTTGTAAACGCTAAAATTGTCAACTTTCCCTCATATAAACAGAGGCTATTTATTAAAGTAAAAATTAGATATTATTTGGTATACTTGCGGCACTCGCTAAAAAATAAATACTTTTAGAGAATTAATTAAAAGTTCAAATGAATTTTAGTTTTAAAAGGGCAATTAAAAATTTAGCTATTTTAGTTTTATGGCTTGCAGTGCTAAGCCCTTTTCTAACTCTATACCGTTTTTTAAACCTTGCCAATGACTCGTCTCTTCCTGGATTTGAACAATTGGAAAATCCAAAAACTAATTTAGCTTCTGTAATTTATACTTCAGACATTGAATTAATTGGAAAATATTATCAGGAAAACAGAACAAACTCATCGTACAACGATTTGTCTGATTGGCTAGTTAAAGCATTGATTTCTACAGAAGATGAAAGATTTTACGAGCATTCAGGAATTGATGTTAGGGCATTGGCTAGGGTAGTAAAAGGTGTGGTTACAGGCAACAGCAGCCAGGGAGGAGGATCAACCATCTCTCAACAATTGTCTAAGCTACTTTTTCCAAGAGAAAAATTAACTAAATTTCAGCTAGTAGTTAGAAAGTTCAAGGAATGGATTATTGCGGCACGTCTTGAAAAGAACTACACTAAGCAGGAAATAATTACCATGTATTTTAACCGGTTTGATTTTCTAAATAATGCCGTTGGTGTTAGTAGTGCAGCATCAGTATATTTTGGTAAGCAACCAAAGCAGCTGGCTATTCAAGAGGCAGCAATGTTGGTTAGAATGGCTAAAAACCCATCTTTATTTAACCCTCTACGATTTCCTGAAAAAGTAACTAAAAGAAGAGAGGTAGTTCTTTTTCAAATGAAAAAAAATGGCCATTTAAATCAACAGCAATACGACTCCATTCGAAAATTACCATTGGGTTTAAACTATACAAGAGTTGATCATCAATCAGGATTAGCTCCTTACTTTAGAGAAACGTTGAGGGCGGAGCTCACCAAAATATTTCGCGATAAAGACAACAAAGGAAATTTAAAACTTCAAAAGTCTGATGGATCATCTTATGACTTGTATGCAGATGGCCTGAAGATTTATACTACAATTGATTCTAGAATTCAAAAACATGCTGAATATGCTGTTGCTCAACATTTAAAATATGAGCTTCAAGAGGATTTTTTTAATAATAATAAAAAATGGAAACGCCCACCCTTTTCAAATGATTTAGAAAAAAAACAAATAGATACAATTGTAAATAGGGCGCTAAGACAATCGCAGATATATAAAAAATATAGTGGTAGAATATGTGGTTATTGTGAAAGACCCAAAAAATACATTCAAAAAACAGATAGTGGTTACGTTTGTTCTTATTGCGAACATGTTACCCCGTTTTTAAATAAAAAACAGATCGATAGTATTCTTAACGAAAAAAGAATTATCAAGGTATTTGATTGGGCATCTGAAAATTATGAAAAAGATACGCTAATGTCCTCAAGAGATTCTGTTATTTATTACAAAGGATTATTAAGGGCTAGCTTGGTTTCCATTGATCCTAAAAATGGACAAGTAAAAGCGTGGGTTGGCGGACCTCATTTCAAGCATTTTAAATACGACATGGTTAAAAGAGGAAGACGACAGGTGGGCTCAACGTTTAAGCCGTTTGTATATGCTACAGCCATAGAAATTGGTGCGCTTCATCCTTGTGATCAAATTCCTGACATTGAACATTGTGTTGAGGTACCTTACAACGAATACAGAAATCAATTGTGGTGCCCTTCCAATGCTGATCAGGCTTATACAGGTGCACAAACACCAGTGTTTTTTGCTTTAGCTTCATCCATGAATAACATTACCGCTAGTATTATTAAAAAAAGTGGAATGATGAATGAAGTTTTTGATAGGGTTGCACAATTGGGAATGGACACCTCTAAATTTATTCCTGTTCCTTCGATGGCTCTTGGAGTTTTTGATTTATCTGTTTATGAAATGGTAGGTGCAATTTCTTCTTTTGCCAACAGTGGCGTTTATATTGAACCTACTTTTATTTCAAGAATTGAAGATAAATATGGTAACAGCATATATGAACCAGATCGAAATGCAAAGCAGATTTGGAATATAGAAACTGCTTACACGATGCTAGAAATGATGAAATTGGTTACAACTGGAGTAAAACACCCAACGCTTAAAAATAAATTTAAAAGACCATTGGTTGGCGGAACAGCAATTCGTATTAGAAGTAGAGATACAACAAAACGTCCATACGTAGGTATAGCTCAACCTGTTGCTGGTAAAACAGGAACCACACAAAATCAATCAGATGGTTGGTTTATGGGATTAACACCTGACTTGGTTACAGGGGTATGGGTAGGAGCTGAAGATAGGTCGGTTCGTTTTAGAACTGTTAGTATGGGAATGGGGACCAATACGGCACTTCCTATTTGGGCTTATATGACAAAAGAAATAAATAAGGACTCTTCTCTAAATATATCGCAGGATGATTTTGAAAAACCCTTAAATATTCTTAATCCTCCTTTAGAATGTCAGCAATACAACACTGAAAAAAGTGCTTTTGATGAGCTGCAACAAGAAGATGGGTTAAACATTTGGGGTAAGGAAGAAGAAGATATTTGGTAATATTGTAAAAAAAATAAGAATGATTAATAAAGTAGTATCATCAGCCCATCATGCATGTTCAGGAATAGAACATGGAATGACAATTATGCTAGGTGGATTTGGTTTATGTGGAATTCCAGAAAATTGCATTGCTGAGCTGGTTAAGATGCAGGTTAAAGAGCTTACTTGTATTTCCAATAATGCTGGAGTTGATGATTTTGGTTTAGGCTTATTACTTCAACAAAGGCAAATAAGAAAAATGATTTCATCTTATGTAGGTGAAAACGATGAGTTTGAACGTCAAATGTTAAGTGGAGAATTAGAAGTTGATTTAATACCGCAAGGTAGTTTAGCCGAACGATGTAGAGCTGGTGGAGCGGGAATCCCTGCATTTTTCACTCCTGCTGGATATGGAACGGAGGTTGGTGAAGGAAAAGAAGTGCGAATTTTTAATGATAAGCCCCATATTTTAGAATCAGCACTTACAGCAGATTATGCAATTGTCAAAGCATGGAAGGGAGATAAAACGGGAAATCTTATTTTTAAAGGCACAGCGAGAAACTTTAATCCTCCAATGGCAATGGCAGGTAAAATTACTATTGCTGAAGTTGAAGAGTTGGTGGAGCCAGGAGAGCTCGACCCTAACCAGATTCATACTCCTGGAATCTTTGTGCAAAGAATCTTTAAAGGAGAAGGTTATCAAAAGAGAATTGAGCAAAGAACAACACGAAAAAAAGCATAAGATGGCATTAGATAAAAATGGAATAGCAAAACGAATAGCGCAGGAACTCCAAGATGGTTGGTATGTAAATTTAGGCATCGGAATACCTACGTTAGTGGCCAATCACATTCCTGAAGGAATGTCTGTAGATTTTCAGTCGGAAAATGGAATTTTAGGTATGGGCCCCTTTCCTTATGAAGGAGAAGAAGATGCCGACTTGATTAATGCTGGAAAACAAACCATTACAGCTCTTGATGGAGCGGTATATTTTGATTCTTCAACGAGTTTTGCCATGATTAGAGGTCAGCATGTTCAGTTGACTGTTCTAGGTGCTATGGAGGTATCTGAAAATGGAGATATTGCCAACTGGAAAATTCCTGGTAAAATGGTTAAGGGTATGGGTGGAGCCATGGATTTAGTTGCTAGCGCAGACAATATTATTGTAGCCATGATGCATGCCAACAAGAAGGGAGAAAGTAAACTCTTAAATAATTGTAGCCTTCCTCTAACCGGAGTTGGTTGTGTTAAAAAAGTAGTTACCAATCTTGCTGTTCTGGAAATTGTAAAAGATGGTGGTTTTAAGCTGCTTGAAAGAGCCCCAGGGGTTTCTGTACAAGAAATAAAATCAGCGACACAAGGAAAATTAATTATTGAGGGGGATATTCCAGAAATGAGCCTATAAAAAAGTATTGTATAATGAAAATTAAAAAATTATCTATCCTTATACCTGCTTATAATGAGCAAAGTACGATTCATCTTATTCTGAATAAGGTTAAAGAAGTTGAGTTAATCAATAATATTCAAAAAGAAATTATTATTGTAAACGACTCTTCTACAGATAAAACCATGGAGGTTCTACAGGATTACATTTCTGCGAACAAAACTCTAGACATTAGATTATATAATCAGCCTAAAAATAAAGGTAAAGGAGCGGCTATTCATAAAGCAATAGAGCTAGCTACTGGAGAGTATTTAGTTGTTCAGGATGCGGATTTAGAGTATGATCCTAAGGAATACAATGTTTTGTTGTCTCCAATTGTTAATGGTTTTGCTGATGTGGTTTATGGGTCTAGATTTATGGGGGGTAACCCACATCGAATATTATTTTACTGGCATTCTATTGGAAATCGTTTTTTAACTAGACTATCCAACATGTTTACCAACCTCAACCTGACCGACATGGAAACATGTTATAAGATGATAAATACTAAAATAGCACAATCTTTATCGTTAAAGGAAAATCGATTTGGATTTGAGCCAGAGCTTACGGCAAAACTTTCAAGAATTGCTAATATTCGAATTTATGAAGTTGGAATTTCTTACTATGGAAGAACTTATGAAGAGGGAAAGAAAATTGGTTGGAAAGATGGTTTTAGGGCAATTTACTGTATTTTGAAATACAATTTATTTATTAAATAGGCCCTTATAACAAGTTTAGCTTACCACTTAATCCATCTTTATAAGCTTTGCCAATATTTATCTGATTGTTGTTAATGATGATGTAATTATCTTCGATGGATTCAATTTTATCTAAACGAACAATAAATGATCGATGAACTCGTACAAATTCGTCTGAAGGTAATTTACTTGCTACATCTTTCATGGTGCTTAATATGGTGTATTTCCCATCTTCTGTAATAACTCTCATGTAGTTTCCCAGAGCTTCAATCCAGAAAATTTTATGAGTGTTTATTTGAACTAATTTAGAGTCGGATTTAATGAAGATGGTTTCTCCTTTTGTAGTAAATAAAGAAGAATCGGATGAAAAACGTTTGTTGGCTTTTTCAACTGCCTTTAAAAAACGAGCAGCTGAGATGGGTTTTTTTACAAAATCTGTAACATCGTATTCATAAGATTCTACGGCATATTGATCGTGAGAAGTAACCAATATGACCTGAGGAAGAGGGGAAAGTGCTTTAAGCATTGAAATGCCATCCATTTTTGGCATTTCAATATCTAGAAAAAGTAAATCAATTTTACTTTCTTTTAGAATGTTAAAAGCTTCTAGTGGATTGCCGCAAGAAGCTACTAAATCCAATGATGCGGTGTCGTTAATTAAATCTTCAAGAATCCCTCTTGACAACTCATCGTCATCAACTATTAAACACTTCATCATGATTTTTTGAGTTCTACAATGTAATTATTTAGCTCACTAATAGATTGCTCTACAATTAAGTTTACTCTAGTAACAATATTAGTGATTTCATTTGTATTTTCCGCATTATGCTTCATTTTTTCAAGGATAACTAATTGTGAAAGAACCTCCTCTACACCTAGGTAAGAAGCATTTCCCTTTATTTTGTGAGCTAATGATGAAATTGCTTTAAAATCTTGATTTTTTAGCGCCTCATTTAACTGTTGTAAATCGACAGGAACATTCTGCAAATATATGGAAATGTATTTTTCCATTTTTTTCTTATCTCCCTTGCTAATTTTCGTTAAAAAAGAAAGGTCAGTTACGTTTTTATTTATTTCAATAGTGTCCAATGATTCAAGATTGTTTTGTGGAGGAATTTCTTTTTCTTTTAAATTTAAAATACTTGCAATCTTGTTAAATAAAAGCTCTGTTTTGATAGGTTTAGAAAGACATTCATTCATTCCAACATCAATGCATTTTTGAGCTACCCCATCAAGCACATGAGCTGTCATTGCAATAATTGGGGTGTTTCTTTTATTCCTTGGAAGTTTTGTTCTTATGTGTTTTGTCGCCTCAAAGCCATTCATGTTTGGCATTTGAAGGTCCATTAATATTAAATCAAAATGTTCTTTTTCAACCATGTTTACAGCAACCATACCGTCTTCAGCAAAAGAAACATTAATTTCTTCTTTTATATTTTTAATAATCTCATTTAATACGATTCTATTGAGCTCATTATCATCAACAAGTAAGATAGAGAGATTCTCAAAACTAAAGTTTTCGTAGTTTGCTGTTTGAAGCGGCAAATCTTCTTTTTTCCCCTCCTTTAAATCTAGCGTAAATGAGAATTCACTTCCTTTTCCTGGAGTTGACTTCACTTGTATTTCTCCTCCCATTAATCGAACAAGCTCTTTGGTTATTGCTAAACCAAGACCAGTTCCGCCATATTGCCGAGTAGTTTTTGAAGATGCTTGCTCATAGCTATCAAAAATAGTGGCTAGCTTTTCTTTTTCAATTCCAATTCCCGTGTCTTTAATTGAAAAATAAAGTTTATTTGATTTAGCTGTTTTAGTACTTGAAATCGATATATTAACACTCCCTTCTTTAGTGAATTTTATTGCGTTATCAACTAGATTAAGAAGAATTTGATTTATTCTCATTGGGTCACCAATTAATATTTCAGGTAAATTTTCAGCTATTAAAACATCTAGTTCAACAGGTTTTTGGGTAACTTTAAAGGAAACAGATTTTTTTATATCCGTAATTATTTTAAGTATAGAAAACGGAACACTTTCTAATTGAATAGCTCCTTTTTCTATTTTAGATAAGTCCAAAATATCATTTACTAGGAATAGTATATTGTTGGCGCTATTTTTAATCGTGCTTAAGTAGTCTTTTTGCTTTACAGATAATTCTGTTTCAGACATCAATTGAGAAAGCCCAACAACAGCATTTAAAGGAGTTCTAATTTCATGACTTGTGTAGGCAAAAAAGTCTTCTTTATCTTGCCGAAGCTTATTGGACTGCAATGTTGCTTCTTCTAACTCTTTATTAATAGATGTTTTCTGCCTGTAGGCATAAAGTAAAAATCCAGAAAAGACCAATAGAATCAACAGAATTAGAGAAAAGAAAATTGTCCAAGTGTTTTTAATTCTTTCCTCATTATCTTGTTTCTCTTGAACTAAAGCAAGCTCTTGCTCTTTCTTTGTAAGCTCGAGTTGAGATTCAAGAAAATTAATTTCACTTACATCTTTAATTGCGGCATAATATTGAAGAAACTCATAAGCTTTTCTATACTCTTTGTTTAGTTCATAGGCTTTCGCTAAGTTTTTATACCCTTTTTTTATGTAGTTTTTTAAAGCTAATTTTTTTGAAAGAGCAAGACTTTTTTCCATGTATAAAACAAAGTTTGAGTTGTCGTCCAATCTTTCATAGGCCTTTGCAATTTCATAGTTAATTTTTGCTTGACTTGAAGAAACTCCATTATATAATGCGCTATCAACAGCTACATAAAAAGTTAAAGAACTATTTAAAAAAGTAATTCCTTCCTCTATGTCTCCAAGAGAAATATAAAGCTGACCAATTGAACGGCATATTTCTGCTTTTAGAGAAGGTTTTTCTTTTTCATCTACTTGATCATTGGAAAGTGTAATAAGTTTTAACGCATTTTGGGTTTCTCCTATATATTGACTGTGCTTTCCAAGAGAGTAATTTGCCAATGCAGTTATGTTTGTATTCTTTGTTTTTACGCCTATTTCAAGAGCTTTTTCAAATTCTCTTTTTGCCCTTCGGTTATCTCCTATTTTCTTATAAACCTCACCTATTAAGATTTCACATTTAGCAACTTCTGGTAGGTTGGATATTTCTTTATTAATGTCAAGAGCAGTTATGAATTTTTCTAAAGCAACATCATAATTCGCTTTACTTAACTCAATTTTACCAATTTGCTTAAGCGCATCTATTTTGTCGTCAATTGATCGAGTAGTTTTACTTAAAAGCAATGCTTT
This sequence comes from Crocinitomicaceae bacterium, assembly GCA_002716065.1. Lineage (GTDB taxonomy): Bacteria > Bacteroidota > Bacteroidia > Flavobacteriales_D > Parvicellaceae. Next base: position 36,976 of record PAZE01000033.1, read on the forward strand.
TTCAGCATAGCTCAAGGATAAGTCTTTGTCAATGGAGGTATAAAGGTGAGCAAGGTCTAGGTAAATTTTAACAATTATTTCTGGAGATTGTTCGATAGATAGTCGTTGTTCTAGGTCAACAATAAGAACACTTTTTTGCGCACTTGTTGGTAGTGCGAAAATGAAAAGGAAGAAAAAGCACAGATATTTAAGCCTTCGAAAAGTCACAGATATAAAAGTAAAGAAAAGTTTCTTAAGAAGGTGGTCAGAGATACTTAATCGTGATTGATTTTTAAATAAGATAGTATCCCATATCCCTGAAAAATAAAATTAAACAAGAAGAAAATAGCAATTGTTTTTTGAGCACTTACTTGAAGTATTAATGAAAAAAGGTTAAAGTTAGGTTTTGGTCCAAATTCAATTAAAAGATTGTAAAGTAACAGTATACAGGTAAAAAGTAAATAAACGTAAAATAGTTTATTGGGAAAAAGCGGATTTATTCTTAGGGCAATACTTTGTGCAAAAGAGGATAGAAAAAATAGGTAGAAAGAGATTTTAACAAAGACTAAGTGAATATATATCGTTGATGGGTCTGCACTATAATAACCAATTCCTATAAATGCTAAAGCAGAACAAAGGGCAAATATTGATGAGAAAACACTTAATTTATAAGAGCGGCTTTCATTTTTAAAAAGTAGTGGCTGAAAAACAAACAACAACGCAAAAGAACAGCTTATAATATATATGCCTAATTTAAAAAGAGACGCTCCAAATGAATTGTCTAAACCACTTGAGGTGGTTTTTTTCCCAAGATGACTGATGAAGTTCTCAAAAAACAAATAATGCTCAGCATTGTCATTAAACCTTGAGCCTCCTGGATAAAAAAACATGCATAAAATGAGAATTGCAATAAAAGAGACTAAACAAAATAGATTTTGCTGAACAATTAATTTATGAAATTTCATTGGATAAGACTCAGACTGAATTATTCTTTTTTCTCTTTAATCAAAACGGCGAAAATAAAAAGAACAACGGATGCAGCGCAAAAAACAATTATAAGTGATTCAATGAATTTCCAAAAAACCTTTTCAATGTCTAAAAGGTGAATTCCCCAAACTTCTAATACAGCAATAACGGTGCATGTTAAAACAATGGATACAAGAAAATAGGATGATATTTTTTTTAAAGTGGAGTTCATGGCTATAAATTGTAAAGCTGGATTAGTCAACTAGTTTAAACTCAAAGATAACGTAAAATAACTTTACTATATTGTTTTAATAAAAGTCTTTAAATCGTTAAATTTAGAATATGAAGCTGTTTTTGTCATCGTTAATAGTTCTTTTTAGTTCTGTTGTTCCTTTTTTTGGACAATCAACAGTTCAACTTTTTTTAGAAGATTTTAATGGCCCCAACTTGTATTTTCAACTTAATTCTGGCGGAGTAGGATCAGATTTAGGGAACAACAAATGGGTAATTAATAATTCTTATGATGGAATGGGTGTTAAGCCCAATACCACATCTCAAGACAGTACGTATGGTGGTCAAATTAGCTTTGCCCCTTATAGTTCTTATTTACATATTTATGATTCAACTTTAAGCCCTGCTATTTCAAACTGCAATTACGATGTAACTAACTCATCCGATCGTTTTGTTGAAATGACTGATGGGATTTGTACCAAAGGAATTACAGATGTTGAATTTTCTTTTTTCTACTTATGCGAAGGGAGTACAGATGCTTATGGTGAATTGTATTACAACGTTGGAACTGGTCCTTGGGTTCAGGTTGGGGCAGCACAGTATAAAGGCAAAAGTAAATGGAAGTACGAACAGGTTTCAGACCCTGCATTTGATAATGTTGATAATTTAAGGTTTGGATTTCGATGGGTAAATACTGCTTCCACCAATCAGGATTCAATTGCTTTAGGAATTGATGACATACAAATTGTAGGTACTTATAACTCTGTTTCTAGCCCTGTAACTATTGACATTGTTTATATAAACCCGATTGTTTGTCCTGGAGATAATTTAATATTAGGGTTTGAGCTTTCTGATACGCTTTGTGATGGCTCATATACTATTGAGATGTCTGATGCTTCTGGGAGCTTCAATCCTCCTTTAGCATCCTGGTCATCTAATGTAAGCTACCCTTCTACCACTTCTTATTTATCACTTTCAATTCCTTTTTCAACACCACCAGCTCCGTGTTATCAGTTTAGGGTAACTAGAGTGTCTCCCCCTCCAGTTATTGTTAGCACAATAAGTGTTTGTGTAGAGGTTGACAACTGCCCAAATGTAATTAGCACTACAGATCCGCCAGCGGTTACCTTAGACACTAATTATGTTTGTATAAATAGTGTTATTGATGTGCCTTTTTGGTCTACAGGAGTTTATAATCCAGGAAATATTTATATCGCTCAACTTTCTGATTCAACGGGGAGTTTTTCTCAGCCCAACTTAGTAGGAACATCGGTAGATAATACCACTTATGATCCAGCTCTTGTTCCCTCTCCTGGAATGGTTAGTGGAGTTATTCCAACTGTACCAGAGGGGTGTGGTTATTACTTACGAGTTTTGTCTTCCAATCCAAATGCAATTGGGCAAGAGTGGGGTCCATTTTGTATTCAGGAGTGTGATATCAGCACCAACAATTGTGACGATATAAGTGCTTGCCCTGGAGATTCAGGATTAGTTTTTACCATCCCAATAGATGTAAATGTTTGGGACTCTCTTGTGAGTTATTATCCTGGAAATACATTTAGTGTTGAGGTGCTTGATATGATGTCTTTTGCTCAGATTAATATTGGCGGCCTAGGAGCTGTTATTGATACCACTTCCGCAACAATGGCGTTAACAATTCCTCCTTGCGACAGTTTACCTCCCTTGGGTTTAACCACTATGGGCTTTCCAGGTGGTGCGTTTTACATGCGAATTGTGGCAGATGGTGCATCTGATATGGAACAATCATTGGGTTGTGTTGTTCACCTTTCTATTGGTTGTCCTAATCAAATACCTTATAATATTCAACCTGCATTTCCTTTTTCTACTTATGATGATACATTATTATGTGTTGGAAACCCCATTTTCATGAACGTATCACCTTATAACCCGTCTTCAGAATTCACCTATTATGTAAATGGAAATCCTGTTCCGCCAAATAACCCTCCTGTTATGCTTGGGGTGTATTGGACTTCTAATGGGAATCATGTTATTACAATTGAAGAAACAAGTTTTGGTTGTAGTGGGCCTATTTCTAATCCTTTTAATGTTTATGTAATTCAGGCACCACAAACTTTAATTATTGGTTCAGACACTTCTTGTATTGGCGATACGCTTGATTATTTTGTTCAATTTTACAACGGAACGTATTACGATTGGGATGTTTCATTTGGAGGATCTGTTGTAGATACTGGAAATAATGAGATTAGTATTCTTTGGGATTCTGTAGGAATATATACTATTGAGATTGAAGCATTGAATAAATGTGGCAATAGTACCAATACATATGAAGTAAATGTACTTGATCAAAGAGGGGTTAGTATTTCAGGAGATACCATAGGGTGTGAAGGGGATTCGTTATTTTTATATGCAGATGGAGAGGGTAATTTTTTATGGGAAAATGGAGAAAATCTTCAAAATATTGATGGAGTATTTCAACTTATAGATACGTTGACTTATGTTGAAGTAAATAATCATTGTGGTGTTTTTTACGATACTGTTGCTCTTGTTCCTATTCCTACGAGCCTACTAGATTTAGGAAATGATACTACCATATTTGCTGGAGAATCGGTTGTGTTAAATGCTTCAGGTGGAGGGAGTTATATTTGGAGCCCCACTGATTTTCTTTCTTGTTCCAATTGTCCTAACCCCATTGCTAGCCCAACTCAAACCACAACGTATGCTGTTTTAGTTGATACGTTGGGATGTATTAGCGAAGATGAGATTACCGTTAATGTTGAAATTTCTGGCGATGTTTATGTTCCTAATCTATTTAGCCCTAATGGAGATGGTGTAAACGATGTGCTTGGTATTTATGGATTTAGTGTAAGTGAAGTGGAATTTAGAATTTACGATAGATGGGGAGAGTTAATTTTTCTTTCCAATTCCATGAGTGATACTTGGGACGGAACCTTTAGAGGGGTAACCCTTAATTCTGCTGTTTTCGTTTATACTCTTCAGGTTACTTACATGGATGGAAGAGAGCAACTTCAGCATGGAAATATTACGCTTATAAGATGATGAAAAAAAGTGCAATCATATTGTTTTTGGCGAGCATTATTTCTTTTAATGCTCAGGATTTGCATTTCACTCAATTCTACAATACTCCAATGAAGTTAAATCCTGCTAATACAGGGGCTTTTAAAGGTGATTTGCGCGTAATTAGTAATTATAGAAATCAATGGTCTAGTATAGAATCACCTTATAAAACATTTGGTTTTTCAGTAGATCTTCCCATATTAAAGTACAAATGGAAAAATAGTTTTTTAGGATTAGGGCTGGATGTTTTTAACGACAGGGCAGGAGACTTAGGTTTTGGGTCTACTCAAATTGATATTACAGCATCAAATATTTTATCGCTGAACAAACAAATGACTATGACAGTTGGCATTCAAGCTACTTTCAACCAATACAATATGGATATGACCAATGCAATGACAGGAAGTCAATTTGTTGGTTCTGGTTATAACCCCACTCTTCCAACGGGGGAAGTAGGTCTTTTTGAGCCTTTTTCTTTTTTTGATGTAAGTACTGGAGCTACTTGGAATTACGCTTCTGGAGAGTCAAATATTGCAGCAAACGATATGTTTATTGTTAATTTAGGTGTTGCATTTTTTCACCTAAATAGACCTAATTTAGAGTTTTACAATTTAGACCGATTGTATCCAAAAGTTATTACTCATGGGTCAATGAATATTGGTATTCGATATTTTAAAATTGCATTAATTCCCTCCTATATGCTTGCTTTTCAAGGGCCCCAAAAAGAAATTGTTTTTGGAAGCTTAGTTCGACTTAAATTAAGAGAAGAGTCTAGGCATACAGGAACTATAAGTGAAGCATCTTTACTTTTTGGTGCACACTATCGCTTCTTAGATGCGATAGCTCCTTCTTTTGGTGTTGATTTTGGAGACTACATGCTGCTTTTGAGCTACGACTTTAACACTTCTAAATTAGCTAATGCTACCAGGTCTAAAGGAGCATTTGAGCTTACTCTAAGGTATCGAAATCCTGAGCTTTTCTCCAAGGGAGGAGGGTCTTTTCTACAACCTAAATTTATGTAGTGACTTATATAACAGGAATGGTAATTTTCACGAGTATTTTACTGTCCTCTCTTTTCTTTCTTGAAAAAACATCAAAATCATTAGAGTAAATAACGGTTTTTCCAATAAAAGTTTTTTCAGAGTAAGTGAAATTGATAATCACCTCTTTTGAGGTGCCTTTAATTGTTATGTCACCTTTCATCTGAAATCCTTTGTCAGTTTTTGATATACTAGAGCTTTTAAAATCCATAGTTGGGAATTTTTCAGCATTAAACATATCTGCTTGCTGAAGATGCGCGTCTCTCATTTTATTATTCGTAGATAATGTGGTAACATCTGCTGTTCCTTTAATTGAAGCAAGGCTTAAATTAAGAGGGTCAAAATCAATAGTTGCTTCAATTCCTTTAACAGTTCCAATTGCTTCTTCAGAAACAAAATTAAAATCTACAATAGCCTTATCGCTATTAATTGTTAAGGATTGGCATATAGAGGATAAGCTAAATAAAATTGAAAATGCGATAAATAGAAGTTGTTTTTTCATAGTTGTTTTAATTTTAAAAATGTCTTGATATTGTAAATCCGAATCTAAATTCACCTTCCAGCCAATTGCTTGTAGTATAGGGTATAAATTGACCTTCACCAATTGCTCGAGAATTCATGAAATTTAATTGAAATACATGGGCGTAAGTTTTAATTTCAACAGAAACAGCTAACGGATTAATGTAGTTAATGTTGTTTTTTCTTAGCACATAATAATACTCACCTACTAAACTTATCTTTTTATATACCTTAACTTTAGACATGGCCCCAATTACAAGGTTAGTGTTTTGGTCTGCATTGGCAACAAGGTTTCTGTGTAAAAATCCAGTACTTAATTGCAGACTTAATTTATTATTCAAATTGTGTGCCAAAATAAGTTGAGAGAAATAAGAAAAACGGTGAGCAAACGATTGAAAACTATTTTCGGTATTATAACTAAATGCTGTGGCGCTAGTTGAATCTGTTGAAGGTAGCATTGAAGTAAAAAAAACAGATGAAGTTAAGCTTACAGAAATTGGGATTTTGGTACTTTGAGAGAGAATTTTGTACTTAATTAATCCGTCCCAAAACTCTCTGTATAATCCTGCGCCTTTTGATCTTCCTGCTCCAAACATAAATTTTTCTGATAATCCATACTCTAGACCAATACGAATATCGGTTGAATTGTCTAAGCCGTACAAACTTCTTCCAGAGGATGGTACGGCAATATCTCCAAAGCGATGAGAGATTCTTAAGTCTAAAGTTTTAGCGTCTAGTAATTCCACTGAATGTCCATTAACCACTCTAGTGTCATTGAAAGTAGGGTTTAATTTCTCTGATTTAGCTTCATTGTCAAAATCCCAGTCATCCTGTGATAAAGTATGAACTGGGTTGAAAAAATAATTTAGAATGATTATGGATAAGAAAAATGGGCAACTAACTATTTTTTTCATGCGTTTAATATAGTAAATTAACTGGAGTGAGAATTTTAATTTTTCTATTATTTTTAGCTTTTTGCTCATTGTTTTTACAGTGTACAAAAGACAAAGCGGCACCAATTATTCCACCATCTTTTGATATTTGTGACTCAATCAATCCTATTTCTTTTACTGTAAATATTGTTCCTATTCTTACAGAAAATAATTGTTTTCATTGTCATTCACCCTCTCCTTCTGGATTAGGAATTCCTCCAAATTTTTTCGACCACCCTAGTGTTGTTTCAAATCAAGATTTAATACTAAGAACTATCCAACATGATCCATCTGTTCGAGCAATGCCATACGACACTACTACCTTTACTTCTATATCGAAACTCGATCAATCTTTAATTGATGAATTTTATTGTTGGGTTCAGTCTGGATCTCCAGACAACTAAAAATTTATTTTTACTTTATTAATAATTATATGCTTAATTTTAAATAAATAACTAAAACTTAAACTATGAAAAACTTTATCTCGTTAATTTTTTCTATGCTTCTTTTGTTAGCTATAAATGCTCAAACTACTCACGATGTTAATTCAGGAAACTTTTATTATAATCCTCAAACAATTACTATTGATGTTGGCGATGCTGTTCATTGGATAAATGATGGGGGTTTTCATAATGTTAATTTTGATATTAACACCATAACTCAGACTAGCTTTAATAATCCAGAGAGTTTTTCTTCCACCCCAACAAGTAACGTTGATATTTACACTCATACTTTTACAATACCTGGTACCTATCAATATGATTGCTCTGTTGGTCAACATGCCGCAAATGGAATGGTAGGTACTGTAATTGTTAATTCTTCATCAACATCTGTTGCTGAAAATACTATTCCAATAAATTCTTTTAATGCATTTTATCAAGAAAGCAATCATTGTATTCAGTTTAATGTTGTTGTTGATCAACAAAATTCAAATGCAAAGTTGTCTATTTATGATATTGAAGGAAAATTAGTAAATGAGCAGCAAATAAACGTTTATGAAGGGAATAATAAAGGTGCTATTGTTCTTGAGGAGCGACTTTCTTTAGGTGTCTATCTTGTTTCATTTTCAACTCAAAGAGCAACTGTTACAAAAAAAATTATAGTTAATTAATTGTACACTAAAACCTTTAAAGAGATTCCCGTTTCTTTTTCTAAAAGTAAAAAAGCAAAAAGAATAATTATTCGATTAAAGCCTTTTCAGGGAGTTAAGGTTAGTGTTCCATTTTACTTGTCTTACAGTCATGCTGAAAAGTTTGTTCAGTCAAAGCTTTTATGGATTGAAAAAACGTTGGTAAAAATAAAGGAAGCTGAAAAAGAAAAAATTTATTTTAAGTTAGATGATGTTTTTCATGCAAAAAATCTTAGGGTAGAAATATTAAATTATTCTGGGGAATTTATTTTAGAAAAGAAACAAGAAAAGGATGTGCAGATCTTAATTCCTGAAAGATTTAGTATTTATAACCAAGAAATTCAAACTGAAATAAAAACCAAAATTATTGATTTACTAAAAGAAAAAGCTCTGGATTATTTGCCATCACGTTTAGCTGATTTAGCAAAATTACACCAACTTAATTTTAAAAAGATTTCAATAAGAAATAATTCGTCTAGATGGGGTAGCTGTTCGTTTAACAACAACATAAGTTTAAATTTACACCTTATGCGTTTGCCAGATAATTTAATTGATTATGTTCTTTTGCATGAACTTGCGCACACTAGAGTTAAAAACCATAGTAAGGAATTCTGGGATTTTCTTTCTTTAGTTTGCCCTGATGCTAAATCCCTTGATATAAAATTAAGAAGCTATAATTTGAATTGGTAAACTAGCTAAAGTTTCTTTAAGTTTATGGTTAATAATTAATATCATTTATAAAATGAGTAGAATCTCAGTTTATCTAGTGCTGGTTATTTTCTTTCTTGCTAACATAAGTTGTAATGGAAAAAGCCAATTAATTGAAAAAGTTTCTTTAGATACTTCTAATAAAGCGTGCAATATCATTTTTTTAATTGGCGATGGAATGGGGTTGTCTCAACTTTCAAGTGCTTATTTCTATTCTGAATCTGAACCTAATTTTTCTAGGTTTCCTGTTATTGGTTTATCTAAAACACGTTCTGGTTCGCACAAAATAACAGATTCTGCAGCTGGAGCAACAGCTTTTTCAACAGGAAAGAAAACCTATAATGGTGCAATTGGTGTAGATATGGATACCAATGCTGTTGTTACAATAACGGAGGAATTATCTTCTATGGGTTGGGCAACAGGCTATATTTCTACTTCTTCAATTACACATGCTACTCCAGCATCTTTTTACGCACACGTTCCAAGTAGGATTATGCAAGAAGAAATAGCTAAGCAATTGGTTTACAGTGGCGTTAATTTTTTTGCTGGTGGTGGCTACAATTGGTTTATAAATAGATCAGATTCAGTTGATTATACAGACACCTTAAAGGCAAATGGTTTTTTTTTAGATACCAACTCAATTCTCAAGGTTGCCGATTCTTCTTTTGATAAATGGGCATATTTATTAGCTCCTGATGGTCTACAACCAAAGCATTTAGGAAGAGATGATTTTCTGTCTCAGGCCACAGAAAAGGCAATCCAATTTTTAGATGCTAAGGGAAGTCCCTTCTTTTTGGTTGTTGAAGGGTCTCAAATAGACTGGGGTGGACATGCTAATATTGGAGAATATGTTATTCAGGAAACCCTTGATTTTGATAAGGCTGTAGGTGTTGCGTTAGATTATGCTCAAAAACATGAAAACACTTTAGTGGTTGTGACAGCTGATCATGAAACAGGAGGCTTTACTCTTGCTGGAGAGCAAAATGTTGGGCCTTTTATGACAATTTCTAGAGATTACAACTCTTTGGTGCCTTCTTTTTCTACCGGAGGTCATAGTTGTGCAATGGTTCCTGTTTTTGCCTATGGGAAATCTGCTAAACTGTTTTCAGGTGTCTATGAGAATACCAACATATACTCCATTTTTAAAGAGATAGTCTCTCAATAATTTTCAACAGCTCCTTTTAGTTGTTTGTCTTCTAAAAGCTTCTTATTGGCATATTCTTTTCTGAATTTTAGTTATTTTTCATTAAATTGAAACATTATATCGGATTACCTCTATTATTAATTTTTTATTTTACAAATGTGTATTAAAAAAAAACTTCTTTTTTTTATAGCCTGCTTGTTATCCAATTTTTTAAATGGTCAGCAGGTAATTGGCACTCAGGGGGGCAGCAATTCCAATTCTGCTGGGTCGTTAGATTATACCATTGGTGAGGTGGTGGTTACTTTTGGATCAGATGATTCTACTCACCTAACTCAAGGATTTCACCAGCCAGTTTTTGAAATCACCAACATAGTTACTATTGAACTTAATTTTGAAGTATCTATTTACCCCAATCCAGCGGTTGATCAGCTAAACATTCAGTTTAAGGAACTACATCAAGGGGCTCGTTTTGATTTATACGATGCAAATGGGAAGCTTTTGTTTACTAGATTAATAACAGATCCATTTATGACAATCCCTTTTTCTAATTATGAAACAGGCGTATACTTTTTAAGTTTTATCTCAAAAAACAACGAATTACTAAAAACCTTTAAGGTTCAAAAATCATATTGATTATGAAAAAACATGTACTACTACTAATTACTCCTATCTTTCTGTTTATCATGGCCTATGGTCAATCTCCACCGGAGGCTTTTAAATATCAGTCTATCGTTAGAGATGCGTCTGGAAATATGCTTCAAAACCAAGCGGTTGGTTTTCAATTTACTATTATTCAAAGTTCAACTTCCGGAAATATTGTTTATCAAGAAGTGTTTTCCTCAACAACCAATTCGTATGGTTTAGTAAACTTTGATATCGGAACTGGTTCAGTTGTGAGTGGAAGTTTTTCTGCTATTGATTGGAGTCAAGGACCATATTTTATACAAACAGGCCTAGATGTTACTGGTGGAACCAATTATTCCATAATGTCTACCAATGAATTAATGAGTGTTCCATATGCACTTTATGCTAAAACTTCTGGTGGCGGACCTCCTGGCCCTCAAGGCCCTGCGGGTCCTCAAGGCGCCCCTGGACCACAGGGAGTCCCTGGTCAAGACGGTAGCTCGGGAATAGTTCAACAAACGACTTTAAACCTAGGAAATTCAACTTGTCCAAATGGAGGCTTGTTAATTGAAAGCGGTTTAGACACCGATAACGATGGTATACTATCAGCTTCAGAGATTACTTCTACCGGATACGTTTGTAATGGAGATGATGCTGGAGATGACCAAAATTTAACTGGAGCCTCATTAACTGGCACCATTCTTCAAATAGATATTGAAAATGGAGGCTCTGCTTTAGTGGACCTATCCTCACTTTCCAATGACAATGATTGGGTGGTTGGAACTGGAGCAATATACAATACTACAGATAATGTAGGTATTGGAACAACATCACCAAATTACGATTTGGAAATTGCAGGTGACGTTCACATTTCTGGCTCTTTAATTGATATACTAGGAAGCCCTGGATTAACAGGCGAGGTTCTTGCTGCTAGCCCAGCTGGGAACATTGTTTGGTGGGATGCTACTACCATTAATACCGATGAACAAAATCTTAGCATTTCTGGAGCCGGTGACAGCTTACTAATTTCTGGTGGAAATGGCATTCCCTTATCTTTAATTCAAGATGGTGTAGATGATGCAGATAATGATCCTTCCAATGAATTTAACACAGGATTTATTTTAAATGGAAATAATTTGGAAATTTCAGATGGCGGTGGAATACAGTCCGTAGACCTCTCTTCGTTCTCTGCTACAGGAACTGACGACCAAAACCTTACTGGCGCTTCTCTTGCTGGAACATCCTTACAAATAGACATTGAAAATGGAAGCTCTGCTACAGTTGATTTATCAGCATTACAAGACGGGGTAGATGATGCTGATAATGATCCTACTAATGAATTCAATACAGGTCTTGCTTTAAATGGATCCAGCCTTGAAATTACTGATGGTGGGGGAACACAAGCTGTAGATCTCTCTTCGTTCTCTGCTACTGGAACTGACGACCAGAACATTTCTGGCTCTAATTTAAGCGGGACAATACTGACTATTGGAATTGAAAATGGCACGGGGGAATCCATTGACTTATCATCACTTCAAGACGGTATAGATGATGCTGACAATGATCCTGCTAATGAATTCAATACAGGAATTTCTTTAAATGGATCTAATCTTGAAATCACTGATGGTGGTGGAACACAATCCGTAGACCTATCTTCTTTTTCCAATGATAATGATTGGGCCGTTGGAACTGGAGCAATTTATAACACCACAGATAATGTTGGGATTGGAACAGCATCGCCAAATTACGATTTGGAAATTGCAGGTGATGTTCATATTTCTGGCTCTTTAATTGATATACTAGGAAGTCCCGGTGTAACAGGCGAGGTTCTTGCTGCTAGCCCCGCTGGGAACATTGTCTGGTGGGACGCTACTACCATTAATACCGATGAACAAAATCTTAGCATTTCTGGAACCAGTGACAGCTTACTAATTTCTGGTGGAAATGGCATTCCCTTATCTTTAATTCAAGATGGTGTAGATGATGCAGATAATGATCCTTCCAATGAATTTAACACAGGATTTAT